>DJFR01000007.1:47250-49983 GCA_002432545.1 Flammeovirgaceae bacterium UBA5867
CTGATCAACATCCACACCATTAAGCCGCTTGATGTTGAAGCTATATTAGCATCGGTTGAAAAAACAGGATGCGTTGTTACCTGCGAAGAACACCAGATCAACGGTGGGCTAGGCGACAGTGTAGCACAAGTGCTGGCTCGCTTCAACCCTTCTCCGATCGAGATGGTAGCGGTGAACGATTCATTCGGAGAAAGCGGTACACCAACGCAGCTCCTCAAGAAATACGGACTCGGCCCTGAGAACATTATAGCAGCGGTTGAGAAAGTACTAAAGCGCAAAAAATAAACAACCCCCATATAAAATGCCCCGCCTCGCAGCGGGGTATTTTTTTTCACGGGCACTTTCACGTACTTGTTACTCGAAACACCACGCACTATGGAAATGCTCGACAATGCTATAAACTGGTTTGAGATACCGGTAGCAGATTTTGAACGTGCCAAAAAATTCTATTCTGCCATCTATAACTATACCATGCCCGAAGCAATGGTTGGCAATACGCGCATGGGCTTTCTGCTGTATGAACAGAAAGAGCAACGTGTAGGCGGAGCGATCTGCTATGGCGAAGGCTATATACCTACCCAACAGGGGTCGCGTGTATATTTGAATGGCGGCTCTGATCTTAACATTGTTCTTAACCGCGTTGAGCAGGCAGGTGGTAAAGTAATTCTACCGAAGACACTGATCACTGAAGAGCATGGATACTTTGCGCTGTTTCATGATACAGAAGGTAACTTTCTCGCGCTCCACTCACGGAAGTAGTCGCGATACGATGTGTATTTTTCAATTTTAAAAGTATAACTATATATGTAATCACCGGATCATTCTCGTAACATAATATTCTATGGGAGCCTCCAAGATCGATAACTTTACGCCCGCGCAGATTCACCTCGCGATGTATGCCAAAGCATTGGGCCACCCCGCGCGCATTGCTATAGTACAATACCTGGCGCAGCATCAGGGCAGTTTATGCGGAGAGATTGTTAACGCTATACCGCTTTCGCAGTCTACAATCTCGCAGCATCTGAAAGAACTTCGAAATGCAGGTCTCATTAAAGGTGATGTGGATGGCCCGAGTGTACATTACTCTATTGACGAAAAAATCTGGAATCGTGCGAGGCGAGCGCTTGGTTATCTTTTTGAAAATTGCGATCCTGCAAACTCAATGAATCGAATTCCCGAACCCACAAAAGTATGAACGCTATGACACTGACATATAAACCCATTACCGATACAGAAGGCTTCGAAAAATTTCGTACGCTGCTAAAAGCATCCGGGTTACCGGCCGATGATCTGAACTTTGAACGCGATCTGCTGGTAGGTTATTACGAAGCAGATCAACTTGTAGGAACAGGCGCACTCGAAGTATATGGCGACTATGCCCTGTTGCGTTCACTCTCGGTAAAGCTTGGCATCCGCGGAAAAGCAGTAGGTACTACGATAACCGATTATCTTATTGACGAAGCACGCAGTCGTAAACTGAAAGGCATTTACCTGCTTACCGAAAAAGCAAGAGGCTTCTTTCTGAAAAAAGGATTCGTTGACACTACACGTGATGCTGTACCACAAGAGCTTCACGCCTCTTCTGAATTCTCACATGTATGTCCTGCCTCGGCAGTCGTGATGCATCTTTCGTTATAACTATAGAAGCTTCAACTATAGAAAGCTCATGTTGAAAGCTGAAGTCGCAGGAGTTTACGCTCCTGCACATTTATTTTTTTGCTTGCTGCTTCCAGCCTGCTTTCTGTTTTGTATCTCCGCTAAAAGAAACGAGCAGCCGTTAGGACAATAAAAAACACACATCCTAAATTATAATTCGTAAATGATAGAGTACATTTGCGCTTCATTTTTCCAACCCGTATGAAGTTGAATAAGTATTTTGTTATCGATTTCGACAGCACCTTTACGAAAGTAGAAGCTTTTGATGTTCTGGCAGACATTTCTTTACAGGATCATCCTGAGAGAGAAGACCGGAAAAAAAAGATTATTGAAATTACAAACCAGGGAATGGATGGCTCCATTTCGTTCCGTGAGTCGTTGGAAAAAAGATTGAACCTCCTCGCTCCCAGTCAGCATCATTTACCTGCATTGATCACCAAGTTGAAAGGCAGTGTATCTGAATCTTTCAAACGCAACAAAGAATTTTTCCAGGAGTATTCTGACAATATCTATATTATCTCAAACGGCTTCCGTGAATTTATAGAACCTATCGTTACCGAGTTTGGTATCAAGGCTGAGAATATACTCGCGAATGAATTCCGTTTTGATACAGATGGTAAAGTAGTAGGTTTCGATACAGAGAATCCTTTATCGGCCAATGGCGGAAAAGTAGAACAACTGAAGAAACTGAATCTGCCGGGAGATATCTATGTGATCGGCGATGGCTATACCGACTACGAAATTAAACATGCTGGCCTTGCCAATAAATTCTTTGCGTTTACTGAAAACGTAGAACGTGAAAATGTAAAGAGCAAAGCTGATCACATTACACCGAGCCTGGACGAGTTCCTATACCTTAATAAACTCAATACCGCTATATCGTACCCGAAGAACCGCATCAATGTATTGCTATTAGAGAACGTTCACCCGGTAGCCGTAGAGTTGCTTCGTGCTGAAGGTTTCAATGTAGAAACGTATCACGCAGCGATGACGGAAGAAGAACTGATCCAGAAGATTAAAAATGTATCGGTCCTTGGTATACGTTCCAAAACACAGGTAACTGCCAAAGTTCTTGAG
>DJFR01000113.1 GCA_002432545.1 Flammeovirgaceae bacterium UBA5867
GTAGCCTTTGGATATGGTGTTATCGGCACGTATGCCTCTCCTACCGGAGCCAACGGTAATATGTTTTTTATCCGGGTGAACCAGCAGGGAAATATTATTGAAGGAAGTGATCGCTATTTTGATGGCGAACGATTTTTAACAGGAAACGGATCGGTAGATGCCGGTGTATCCTCCAGCGATGATACCGGTGATGCACTGATCTCCACACGCGATGGTGGCTTTATTTTAGCAGGCTCTGTGCTAACAACACCCAACCTCGGAAAAGGTGGTAAAGATATACTGCTGATAAAGATCGACAGCCAGGGAAATGTACTCTGGCATAAAGTATTGGGCGGAGCCGGCAATGAAACCGTTAACAGTATTCGTGAGACAGCCGATGGCGGCCTGCTGCTCTGTGGTTCCAACGATGTATCCGGTTTATCTTCAATTTTCATAATGAAGACCGATGCAAACGGTGAACTCAACAACTAACAGTATATATACGCACCGATATATAGTAAATACATCTTCCTGGCAGAAGATCCATATATAGTTTTATAGAAACCTCATTATTCAAGTTATGAATAATTTTACCCGCAAACTTTCATTTGCATTTATACTTTCCGTGATCTGGGCCAGTGCATTTGCACAGCCTTCGAACCACGCTACCGGCTTTAACGCTACAACACAAAGCAGTACATCTGTTGAACTTACCTGGACAGGCTCTGCCGGTGGTACGCTGCCTACTAATTACCTGATTCTGGCGCGTACGGTTCCCGGAGGTACATTTGCTACTGTTGCCGATAATAGTGCTGTAGCTGATGATTCCGATTTCAGCAATAATAACGGTGCTCATAATGTTCCGCATGCAGTTGGAGCAAACAGTTACCTCTGGACAGGACTTCCTTCGGGTGTAACGCTTGAATTCGTTATATACCCTTACACTGCCGGACCTGATTTCAAAACAAGTCCTGCAGCACCAACCGATCAGGCATCTACGCAGTTACCAACGGTAACAACGCCAACCGTAAGCGGTATAGCCGAGACGCAGGCTACACTGGGAGGCACTGTAACTTCAAATGGAAGTAACACACTCACGGAGCGCGGTACTGTCTGGAAAACAAGTGCAGGTGTTACTATAGCCGACAATAAACTTGCCGAAGGTGGTACCGGTGTAAGTGCCTTTACGCATAATCGCACGGGACTTCCTGCAGGTACACAAATCTTCTATGCAGCCTATGCAACGAGTGTTACAGGAACTGTGCTCTCATCTGAATCTTCTTTCTTTACTTATTCGCCATTTCCCGATGCACAACCGGGACCTATAACAGCGACAGCGGTAAGCAGTAGTCAAATCAATCTTTCATTTCCCGCGTTCAGCACCATTGGCAATACAAATGGATATGTTATTCTTCGCAGAGTGGGTTCTGCTCCTGCCAATACAAGTGTGCAGGATGGTGTAGCGCCAGCATCATTAGCACTTGGTGCCAGCACACTGGTTACAACGGTTACCAACTCATCTACTACATCGTTCAACAATACTGGTCTGACCGGAAGTACAGATTACTACTATGCAGTAATACCTTTCAACTGGGATGGCGTAAATCCAGAGACCTATAATTACCGGGTAAGTGGCGGTTTTACAATAGATAATGATGTTACATTCTCTGCATCATCCGATATAACATTCACAGGAGGAACAACCGGTTCTATAGCCTATAGAACATATCAAAGCGCAACAATCGCGAATGATCAATCGAATAGTCTTTCCATGGCAGATTTTACCATTCGTGATGGTGGTGCTTCAGCCGATGCCGATGGTCAACCAACCATAGTAAATTCCATCACGGTACAATTAACGAACTATGCGAACGTAAGACGCATTGCGTTGTTCGATGATGATGCAAACACCGAGATAGCCGGTACCGAACAATCTGTCACTGGCAACACGGTAACGTTTACACCAACAACCCCTATATCTGTAGCTGACAATGGAACTTTCAATATCAACGTACGGGCTACCTTTCAGACAGCCGTTGTTGATAAGCAAACTATACATATCACCATCAGCGGAACGACAACAGGTACAGGTTCTGCCTTTTCCAGTGCCAACGCAGGCGGAGCCTCCACAACTACTGCCGGTACTACGAACCAGATAAATGTAACGGCCAGCAAACTTGTATTCCAGGCTAATCCTTCAGCAACACCTATCAACACAAACTTCAGTCTTACGATACGTGCTGTTGATTCAAACCCGTACAACAATATAGATCTTGACTACAACGGTCAGGTTACATTAACGGCTTCCGGTGGTTCCGGTACACTTACAGCAGGTGGTGGTGAATCCTTGAGTCCATCACTCAGCTCGGGAGAATTTACCTGGAATCAGCTTCGAATAAATTTAGCCGGTACCTATACACTCGATGCCTCCGATGATACACATGCCGATGTATTGGCGGATGCCACCGGAAGTGTAACCATCTCCAGTGCCGGTGTAGACATCACTGAGCCCGCAGCACTTAACCTGTGTTACGGTGGAGCATTCCAGACACTGGGAAATATAGTGATCACAGAAACCGACCCGGGTGATTTTGCCAACAACGGAACCGTTTCCTTATCGCTGGCACTCCCTACAGGCTTTATATTCGATCAAACCTATACAACTGCCCCTGGCGTATCCGGTGGTTCAGATATATCTTCTCCTACAACACTAAGTTATCCGGGTGAAAACGTTGTTCAGTTCAGCTATACAATTAGCGGAACGGCCAACATCAATAGCATTACCATTGCGGGTTTAAAAGTTCGCTACCCAGGTTCCACGGCACCTTCGGGTGGCAGTAACATTACACGTATAGGCGGTACAGCATCTATAGCAGGCGACCCGGTTGGTACTGTACATGGAACCGTTAATATCGTTGTACAAACTCCACCGGCAGGTCTTGGATTTACAGTTTCAGGCGATGCTCTTGTAAACCCGAACGAAACTCGTTTTAATAAAAATTCAAATGCTGTACGATTGGATGGTTCTCCGGCAGGTGGTGTATTCTCCGGACCGGGAGTTACTTTTAACAGCGGTGAATATCGTTTCAATCCTTCTACGCTTTCAGTTGGAAGTTACGATATAGTATATACCTATACGGAGCCTACAGGGCAGAAATGTCAATTTACCTATACCAAATCATTTGAAGTATATGTAACGAACATCAACAACCTGGAAGTACAATACTGCGATAACGACAACCAGTCTCCAGTACTGTCGGTAAGCCCGACTTATATCGCGAGCCGATACCCTGGGTATACCTTCAAGAAGTTTGTATACTATGTGTATGGCACAGGACAGGTTGATATGACAAGTCCGGCCACGAATATCTTTGATCCGAAGCAAGCCGTGTATCAAAGCGTATATACCAGCACACAATTATTCCAGGGCACGTATGGTATATATATAGGGTTTGTCGTAGAACACAATTTACTGGGCTTTCAAGCCGTAGAATGGCAATTCGTAACGATCAAGCGCGCACCTACGGTAACCTTCCCGATATCGAAAACCTTTTTCTGCCAGGACGAATCGTCTGTTATATTAACCGGTTCACCTGCAAACTCAAACACTACAGCCAACGACTTCTTTACTGCACCTGTAACCTATCAACCATCGATTACCTCCGGAGGTAATCCAATCGTGTGGACATTTAATCCATCATCGGTTACCGGTGTAACGGTTGGAACTCCCGTGAGCTTCAATGTTACCTATACCTATACGGACCCTGCTACAGGTTGCCGCAATACATCTGCACCACAAACATTAACTGTAAGTGCACGTCCTTCGATTGTACCGGCCGGCAATATCAGCCCGGGTACATCCGTAGCAATATGTCAGGGCACAGTCATCAATCCCTATACGGCAACCACGGTAGCCGGTACAACCTATAGCTGGTATACCAGCAACCCGCCCGTAACACCAGATGCTACCGGAGATTCTTATCTTCCTCCGGTAAACAATCTTATAGCGGGTACATCTACATTTTATGTAACGCGCACCATCAATGGTTGTGAAAGCAGACAAGCACCGCTGGCCCTCACATTTACGGTGAAGCCAAGTCCTGCTGCGCCAGCATCAGACTTCAACCGCGAGTATTGCGTTAACCAAACTGTACCCAATAGCGACCTCGTTGTAACAGGTACGTCTGTGCGTTGGTATAATGGTTCTACCGGTACATTTATCACACAAACCAGTAACCCTACTGCCGCTGCACTGGGCATTGATAATACAACGGCTGCAACGTATTCATTCCTGGCAACACAAACGGTAAACAGTTGTGAAGGTGCCGCTACGAAAATAGGACTCACCATTAAACCATTACCAAGTCTTACGATACTCGCTTCTGTTCCCGATGTAAACAAGATATGTTTAACTGGCGGACCGGTTGTTTTTGAGGCGCGCGACCAGGGTCTGAGTGCACCGAATAGTGTGTGGTCAGGTTCAGGTGGTATAAATTCAGCGTTGGTACCCAACCCTTCAGCAGGAACGGTACAACTTAATCCTGCTTCGCTTTCACCTAATACCTATAATTTGCATGTAGTATATCAGAATCCATCTACTACATGCTCCAATTCACAAGACCTTAGTATAACATTATTACCAACCATCAGTCCTTCTATTTCAATAGGTACCGCTTGTAATGGATTCCCGGTTGCCATCACCAATAACTCCACCGTTGTACCGAGTAGCTCTCCTACTACCATTGCCAGCACCAGCTGGGTATTTGGTGATGGTGCTTCACTTGTTGCCGGTGACGGTGCTATACCAGCCGGAACAAACACAGGTCGTACAACCGGAACATACTATAGTCCGAACCACGTCTTTAGCGGACTCGGTAACTTCCTCATTCAGTATACCATGACTACATCGGATGGATGTGTGATTACTCCGCCACAAATTCCGGTTACTATAAACCCGAATCCTAACTCAGCATTTACCTGGGCTAATGTTTGTCTTGATCCGGTAAGCGGTTCTACTACTTCATTTGCTGCAAGCACTTCGAATATACCGGATGCCAATATCCAGTCATATACCTGGAACTTTGCCAAGGGAGGAGTACTTACTATAGGTTCTGCCGGTACAGGCAAAACACCGTCTGTCAACTATACTTCGGTGGGTATAGATTCTGCGCAGCTCATTGTAACGACAAATGCAAACTGTAAGGATACGGTGCAGAAGCCTATATATATAGTTCCTTCGTACCCGGCTATTACCGAAATAAATTCATACTCACAGGATTTTGAAGGCGGTACCGATGGATGGATTGCAGGTGGTGTAAATTCATCGTGGGCACATGGTCATCCCGCAGGTTCTGTTGTAAATAAAGACGGATCAGCTTCCGGTAATGGTAACGCATGGGACACCAACCTTACCGGTAACAGTAATTCTGGAGAACAATCATGGGTGTTAAGCCAATGCTATAACTTTGCAGGTGCAGCGCGGCCAATCATCTCGCTGGATATATGGTCTGATACACCGGCAGGAAATGACGGTGCTGTTCTGCAGTATAATGTCGATGGTAACATTGAAGATGATGGCAACTGGATTGTTATCGGCCAGATAGGACAAGGTGTTAACTGGTATGACGAAAGCGGTATATCCAGCAGCCCCGGAAACCAGGCAGCCAACGATTTGGGCTGGACCGGTGTATATGGCGGCTGGCGCAGGGCAACCTATAAACTCGATAACCTGATTGGTCAATCGAAAGTTGTTTTCAGAATTGCATTTGCCAGCAACCTGCCCCGCAGAGAAGGTTTTGCATTCGATAATGTTTTCATTGGCGAAAGAACCAGGACGGTATTACTCGAAAGTTTTACCAATTCATCAGCTGCAGCTAACACTAAAACTCACAACGATGCATTCCGCGCATTCTCCAATGCTAACCCTGACGAGATTGCCAAGATTGAATTTCACACAGCATTCCCTGGTGAAGATCCGTTGAACAAAGCAAACCTCGAGATCAACAACTCGCGAACAGCATTCTATGGTATAACAAATGCACCGATGTTCAGCCTGGATGGAACTGTGATCAATACAACGGCAGGCCTACTGGATCTATATAACAGTCGCGTGCTGACACCTTCACCGATCCGCATCAATACTACCCTGGTAAAAGATGGTGAGCTGGTACGAATCCAGACTACACTTACAAACGCTACAACACAAACGCTGCCTACAGCCGGTGTAAACATCTTTACCGCGATTGTAGAAAAAAGCATTACCGAATCATCGATGCTGGGCAGCAATGGTGATCCGGAGTTTGTATACGTTGCCAAGGAAATGCTTCCGACAGCAGCCGGTATAAAACTGACGCAAGACCTCGCTCCGCAGCAGACAATTGTGATCGAAGAAGTTGTATGGAGCAACCGCGATCTGATTACCAGTGGCAACGGTGCCGTGGTTGTATTTGTACAAGGTATAGAAGGTGGTAATAAAAATGTTTACCAGTCCAAGATACTGGATGCAACAGTAGAGCCAGACCTGGTAACGGGTATAGAACCCGGCTATGCAGCGCAAGTCGCCATATATCCGAACCCGACACGCGGTCAGCTTCATGTGCAATTGCCATTGGCAGCAAGCCAGGCATTGCCGGTAACACTGATTGATGGTTTTGGTCGTGAAGTATATACCAGTCAGTTCAATACCGGAGAGAAAACCAAAACGATCAGCACTACTGAGTTTGCGAACGGTGTATATATACTTCAGTTACGTTCTGCCAAAGGAGAACTGGTGCGCAAGAAAATTATCGTAGCAGGCAATCCGTAATATATACCAGTTATAAAATAGAAAGGCTGTCGCACATGTGGCAGCCTTTTTTTATGGATCAGATTTCAAATGGCGGCATGGCATCGAGTATACGCGTGGTGTTGTTCTGCCAATCAGTATGAAAGAGAAAATGTCGCATACCATTTGTAACCACCAGGAAGTTTGCGCGCAGTGTTGCATTATACACAGAAGCCTGGTGTACCGTTTTTTCGCTGATGGCTATATCCGGAGCTTTACACTCGATAATCATCCACGGTTTACCCTGCCGGTCGAACACGACTATATCTGATCGCTTGGATAGTTTGTTGTATGACAGCCCACCCTCTACCTTGATGAGTGTGCGTGGGTATTGCATTTCGTTTACGAGGTAATGTACAAAATGTTGTCGCACCCACTCTTCCGGGGTTAACACCAGGTATTTTTTTCGTAGCACATCAAAGATCCAGTGCTTGCCATCAGCCTGCTTTATCTGATGATCAAATGCCGGAAGATTGAGTTGAATCATACGGCAAAGAAACTATTTTTAGCCAATTTATTTTATATAGCTAGTAAAAGGCGAAAACCGATCGCACGTTGTTATAAATAACGATTCAAAATTAAACTACCTGTAATCGCCAATCGCTAATGATTTGGTATTTTTAGAAGCATGAAAACAAAACAAGAAATAGTAGAAAACTGGCTCCCCCGTTACACTGGTCTGCCACTCAATCAGTTCGGTAAATATATACTGCTGACCAATTTCGACAATTATGTAAAAATGTTTGCAGAGCTGCACAACACGCAGGTTGTGGGGCTTGATCGCGCCATGCGTTGCGCTACGGCAGAAGGCATTACCATTATCAACTTTGGTATGGGTAGTCCGAATGCAGCCACCGTTATGGATTGTCTCAGCGCTATACAACCGAAAGCAGCGCTCTTTCTGGGCAAGTGTGGCGGCTTGAAAGCAAAAAACAATTTAGGAGATCTCATTCTTCCGATTGCTGCCATTCGGGGTGAAGGTACATCCAACGATTACTTCCCGGCTGAAGTACCGGCACTGCCTTCGTTCGCCCTGCAAAAAGCAATCTCGACAACGATCCGTGATTACAAACAGGATTACTGGACAGGTACAGTATATACTACCAACCGCAGGGTTTGGGAATGGGACGAGGAGTTTAAAGAATATCTGCGCAAAATACGTGCACAGGCTATCGATATGGAAACTGCCACTATATTTAGCACAGCATTCTATAACAAGATTCCCGCAGGTGCATTGTTACTCGTGTCTGATCAACCGATGGTCCCCGAAGGTGTAAAGACTGAAGTGAGCGATGGTTCTGTTACCAAGCAATATGTAGAGCGCCACCTGAAGATTGGTATTGATTCCCTGCGCCAGTTGATCAACAACGGAGCTACGGTAAAACATCTCCAGTATTAATTTACTTCTGCAGCATTCACTTTTCGAATGCTCGCAGGGTTCACCGCAAAGAGTATAAGCATACCTATAATAAAGTATAGCCCCAGGGTAAGTGCGCTATAGCGCATACTGCCCGTAATGTGATCGACCAGGCCATACGAAAATGTTCCCACCACGATCGACAAATTATAGGTAACATCATAAAAGCTGAAGTACGATGTATGATCGATCGTATCAGCCGGAATAAGTTTGGAATACGTTGCCCGCGATAGCGATTGAATACCTCCCATCACCATGCCCACAACAAATGCCAGCGCATAGAATTGATATTCTGTCGTAACAAAGTAGGCACCTATACATACTCCGATCCAGAGTATAATCATAATGGTAAGCGAATGCAGATTTCCTTTCACCTGCGATACACGCGCAAACAACCACGCACCTATAGAGCCTACCAGTTGAATGATCACCACCGTCATTATAAGACTGTCGGTTTTTAAATGCAGCACATCGGTGCCAAAAAGTGTAGCGAGGTACATCACAGCCTGCACACCTCCGTTATAAAAGAAGAATGCAGCAAGAAATCGCTTCAGGTCTGGTAACTTTTTCAAGCTCCTCCACACCATTCTGATCTCTTCATATCCTTTTGTCCAGATGTTATCAACAGGTTTGCGCGCGTACGGATTATCCGGAAGTATAGCGAAGGGTATCATCGAGAAACCAATCCACCAAACCCCTACCAGTAAAAACGAAAAACGGGTTGCATCGCCATCGCTCGCAAAGAAGAACAACTTGTAATTCATTATCATGATGGAGCAGATCACCATCAGTATAACGCTTCCATAGTAGCCCATGGAAAAACCTTTGGCACTGGTAACATCATATTTATCATGGGTAACAATCTCCGGCAAAAATGCATTATAAAAAACAAGACTGCCCGAATAACCAATGCTGGCAAGTATAGAACAGGCAATGCCCCACTCCAGTGTGTGTATATCTTCAAAGAAATATAGTCCCATACACGAAAGACTGCCAAGCCACACAAAAAACTTCATGAACGTTTTTTTGTTGCCAGTATAGTCGGCAGCACCCGAGAGCAACGGAAGTATAGCTGCTACAATCAAGAACGAAAATGATAGGGCATAACTATATAGTACCGAGTTCTGAATGGAAACGCCCATGAATTGAACAACATCGCTTCCATTGTTCTGCGCTACAGCTTTATAGTAAATCGGGAAAATAGCCGTTGTTATAACAAGCGAGTAAACGGAGTTGGCCCAGTCGTACATATACCAGGCGCGAACTGTTTTCGGGTTATTAAGCTGCGCAGCAACACTCACTCCATTCATAGAACAGTCTTTTGATTATACAAGATTAAGAATTCGCCTGGCAAAACAAAGCTCGTGTATTGAAAGTAAAGGGTTTGCTGATTTCTATTGGACACGCGATGATTCGCGAATAATAAGACTGCTTTTGATGATCCGCTTCTCCGGTTTCATATCGTGGTGGCGAATGTGATTGATGAGCATTTCGGCAGCACTCGCTCCTATATCATGAGCCGGATGATCAATGCTGCTCAGGGAAGGCTCTACAAAACGACACAGGTTCTCATTATTAAAACCAAGTACGGCAACATCCTGTGGTATACGCAAGCCGTTCTTCTTCATAATGTGTATCATTTCAAGCGCAGCATAATCGTTAATGGCAAAGATCGCGTCAGGCCGTTGTGGCAGGTTGAGCAGGTAACGCGTATACTCTTCCACTTTATCGCTGCGGTAATGCGAGTGTACTATATAGGAATCTTTTACCTGCAGGTTATGCTTGCGCAGTGCATCGAGATAACCATTTAGTCGCGCACGACTGTTAAACAAATGTTCCGGCCCTGTAACAAAAGCAATACGTTTGCAACCTTGCTGAATAAGATGCTCGGTTCCTTCCATGGCAATCTCATAGTTGTTCGTAACAACCTGTGATGCCACTATATCTTCAAACACGCGATCGAAGAATACCAGCGGTATACCTTTCTCGGTTAATGAAGCAAACTGATCCGAGCGATCGGTCTCGGTAGAGATTGAGACAATGATACCATCTACCCTGCTTGACATCAGTGAATGCAGGTTCTTCTTTTCTGCTATATAGGATTCATTCGATTGGCAGATCATCACATTCATACCGGCCATGTCTGCCTGCTTTTGTATACCACCTACAGCCCGCGCAAAAAAGCGATTGATCGTTTCGGGTACAATCACTCCTATCGTATTCGTCTTTTGCTGCTTGAGATTTATAGCAAGCGTGTTGGGTTCGTATTGCAACTGACTGGCTAGATCAAGAATCTTCTTTTTGGTTTCCGGATGTATATCGGATCGGCCGGCCAGTGCGCGCGACACTGTTGACTTGGAAATGCCCAGCATACGGGCGATGTCTTTAATGGTAGTGACTTTTTTCTGCATAGTGCTACAGGGTGGAATCAGGATCCATAAAAATAATGTTTCGACCCCGATCCCGGGAACGGTCTCGGAAAAATATTTCTAAAAATTACACGAAGCGTGCTAAGAATGATTGAAAAAAGTTGAAAATTAGATCAATCAATCGATTTCGTTTATGAATAAGTCTATACCCGTTTCTACTATTCATTCGGAAAGCAGCCCAAAATTCCCGGGAATTTCGAGAGAATCGTCCCAGGATATCAACTCCCTGATGAATCGCATTCTTCAGGGGAACGATTATACTGCCTTTCAGAAATTGTTTGCCGATATGTATTCTCCATTGTGTGTGTTCTGCGTAAGGTTCGTACACGTGAAAGAAGTTGCAGAAGAACTGGTGAGCGATGTGTTTTATACCATTTGGAAGAATCGTCACCAGATCGTTATCACATCTCCCAAAGCCTATCTGTTTACCGCGGTGCGCAACCGTGCCTTCGACCACCTGCGCAAAATAAAGAAGACCGTATGGTGCGATCTGGAAGCCGCCATGCAACTGGCCGCAGAAATTACCGATAGCCAGGAGTTGATGATACAGCAGGAACTCAATCATCATGTAGAGAAATCAATTGCCAGTTTACCGCGACAGTGCAGACTCATCTTTGAACTAAGCCGTGAGCATGGTTTGAAGTATAAAGAGATTGCCAGCAAACTAAACATCAGTATCAAAACGGTAGAGACGCAAATGAGCCGGGCGCTAAAACATCTGCGCGTTTCCTTGCAGGTAACCGGATAGGTGCACGCCCCTTTGATCTTTGTATAAAAATTCACTGTATTTTTTAATCAGGGTAATATGACCATAACTTCGTCTTTTCAATGTATAAAGCATGTCGATGAAAAGACTGAACACGCAGGAATGGTCGCTTATAAAACGGTATCTGAAAGCAGAAACCAGCCTGCAGGATTTAGCCAAGCTGGATATACTCTGGGCTGAGAATCCGACCCTCAAATCTGAAATCGACATGCTCTATGGTAAAGCCCCGTTACCATCGCCCGAAGACTTTGACCCCACCCAGGCCTTCGAAAAACTCCACAACCGCTTCAAACGCGAAGATTTGATTTAATATATACTACCTCAAATCGAAACACATTTCCTTGGTATATTTTAAAGTAATATCTTTAAGTATAACCTGTTTTATGAAAAAGCTTATTGCGGCCATTTTTGTTATGGCTGTCTTTTCGGAAACGACCTCGCTGGCCTGTCTTAATGAAACACGCATAACACTGAATGGTAAGAAAATAGACGGTGATGAAATCACTTCTCTGGAATTGGTTCCATGGGGAAAAGACTTGGTTAAAGATCGTAACCTATATATTGATGAATTAAGCGAACTTGACAGTCTCTGGAAGACAACCCGAAACATAGATTACTACTCCGATTATGGAGTGGTACTGGTATATCTTGGAAGGTATGCTGAAGCAAAAGATGTTTTTCAGAAGATTGAAGGAATGGCTCCTGGTCGTTATTCAACAGCGGCCAATCTCGGTACAGTATACGAGCTGCTTGGCGACAATACACAAGCGTTACGATGGATAAAGAAAGCTGTAGCGATTGACCCTACATCTCACAACAACTCCGAATGGCTGCATGTAAAAATACTTGAAACAAAAATAAAGGGCGATGATTTTCTGACAAGCACATTCCTGATCGGAACAACTTTCGGCAATGACGTTAAGCCAGTTTCTTCGATGAAGAACGTAGCGCTGACTAAGCTGCAGGAGGCATTATACTACCAACTTAACGAAAGACTGACGTTTATTAAACCGAAAGATAAAATTGTTGCTCTGCTCTTATTTGAACTCGGAAATATATATGCACTCACCACCGATGTGACAATATCTTTACGGGTATATGACATTGCAAAAGAATACGGATATTCTTCAGAGGTATTCGATAAAAGATACGGGCTGTTTAAACGCATGCAAAAAGGACTTGGCAATGAATATAGTCGAGATGCCTCAAAAAATACCGAAGCAGATATTCAAACCGATTCTGCACATCAGCTGGCACAACACTCCGTAAATCAAAATCAATCTATCAACAAGCCAGGTCGTAACTATATATATTTTGGAATCGGTTCCATCTGTATAGTTATTTTTGCTATCTGGTATGCCATGCGCCAACACCACAACACCTAAAATATACCCGCCCAGCTTCTTACTCCTTACTTCTTACTTCTTACTTTTGTCGTTCCCAACCAAACCACCCCATCTAAAACAAACTTATTCTGCACCTCATTCTGAAACGTATACGACAAAGTTCCATTCGTGCCGCCATAGTCCATATCATTGTGTCCCATGTTGATATAGATCATCCTGTATTTTGTATTCGTCCATGCAACCGGATAATAGCCGCTGTGCCAGATCTCATGTTGCTTCGGGCCAGTGCCTAGTGGAAAACTGGCAGCATCAATCGAAAGTAAAATTTTTATATCCGGATTTTTACGAAGATCATTCTTCCAGCTATACCATTCGTTTGGTGATGATTTGAAAGTTGAAGGTATATTTCTGACAGCCGGATGTTTCTTCTCCTCCACGCGAAGTATAGCACTCGTGGGTCGCCATGTATTTCCTTTATACTCACCCGAACCTAAAAATGTATTATGGTACCAGTCCCAGTTCTGCGGATATGCTGACAGTGTCAGTGCGAAGCCCGCAAAATGGAAACCCACCCACGCACCACCCTGTTTCATATACTTTTGAAAAGCTTCACGCTGCGCTGCCGAATCCGGACGCGTGTCCAGGAATATTACAACCTGATACTTCGCAAGGAACGAAGCGTTCATATTATTCCAATCATTCGTGGAATCATACTTAAAATTATACTTAGTTGCGCCTTCCGCGAAAAACCGGTTGGCTTCATGCACATAACTGATGTGAGCCGGATCATGTTTGGCAGTATAAAAAGCAATCACGTTAAATTCAGGAGTTCGCTGTTGCGCCACGCTCTTGCAGGTAATACTCACGAAGAGTATAAAACATAGCGACACCAATACATGGCTATAGATCTTTTTACTATGAATCATCGAGCTATAATTATGCCTGGTATAATTTCGGTGCTGCATTCAAAGCCGGGAACTGACGCTGATGCCAATACGGGTATATAACCGGTACTTCGCTGACAGCATCCAGTTTCTTAACCTGCTCCAACGTAAGATTCCATCCCACTGCACCGAGGTTTTGTTTGAGCTGTTCTTCATTTCGTGCACCGATAATAATGTTCGCCACAGTTGGTCTTTGCAACAGCCAGTTGAGTGCAACCTGCGCTATACTCTTGCCGGTTTCCTGCGCAAGCCCATCCAGCACATCAATAATATTGTAGAATACTTCATCGGATACTGCGAAGGCTGGTACAGGACTTCCGCCTTGAGCAATGCGCGCATCTTTCGGCATGGGTTGGTTACGCCTGTATTTACCACTTAATCTTCCTGCCGATAACGGACTCCATACAATCGTACCAACGTGCTGATCAATTGCCAATGGCATTAACTCCCATTCGAAATCACGATTTACCAACGAGTAGTATGCCTGGTGCGCTATATATTTCGACCAGCCATACCGCTCGGATACAGACAGCGATTTCATAAGATGCCAACCGGAGAAATTGGAACAGGCTATATAACGAACCTTTCCGCTTTGCACCAGTGTGTTCAATGTGTTAAGAGTTTCCTCTACCGGAGTGTTGGCATCAAAACCATGCAGGTGGTATATATCGATATAATCGGTATTAAGACGCTTCAGACTTTCTTCACACGCCTTTATTAAATGGTAACGTGAAGAGCCATACTCGTTCACACCTTTGCTCATCGGAAATGTAGCTTTGGTAGAAATCAATACCTGGTCGCGTTTACCGTCAATGGCCTTGCCAAGTATTTCCTCAGACATACCGGTCGAATATACATTTGCAGTATCGAAAAGATTTACACCTGCATCAAGACAAATGTTTACAAGATGCCGTGCTTCTTCTACCTGCGTTGCACCCCATGCCTTGAAAAATTCGCCACTACCGCCAAAGGTTGCCGTGCCGAAACTCAATACGGGCACGCGTAAGCCCGAGCCGCCCAGTTGTCTGTATTCCATAATTGCTATAATTTTTAACGTAACACAATTGCCAGCGAAAATGCTGATCGCATGAAGTTAAAAATTATCAGGCATACTCAAACATATATTCATGTCAGGGGAGCAAGTAGGTATATATCCGGTATAGAAGTTTGTGTTATTCGTCTTTGAGACACTTTGCCGGATTAACGCGCGCAGCTTTAACAGCCTGCGTGCCTACCGTGAGCCATGCCGTAACCAATGCCAGTAAACCACCCAATGCAAAATACCACCACGTTAGCGGAATACGATAGGCAAAGCTGCCGAGCCAGTATGTGATCAGCAGGTAACTGGCCGGTATAGCAATGATCACGGCCAGCACCACCATTTTTGTAAAGTCACCCGACAGTAAAAAGATAATACCCAACTCACTCGAACCAAGTACTTTTCGGATACCTATTTCTTTCAACCTGCGTTCAGCCGTAAAGGCAGCGAGCCCAAACAACCCGAGGCATGATATAAAGATAGCGAGTGCGGCAAAGTATTTTGATAGTATAGCGACACGTTGCTCTGCAGCATACTGCGCCTGGTATTCAGCATCCAGAAATGCATACTCGAAAATAAAACCGGGATTAAACTTGAGGTATAATTTCTGTATCTGGTCCAGTGCTTCCTTCTCACGACCTGCTGCCAGGCGTGTCATTACAATATAGGTATCTTCCGGATCCAGGCGGAAGAATACCGGTTTCAAATTTTCATGCAGCGACTCATAATGAAAATCCTTTACAACACCAACAATCTGCAGGTCCTCTCCCCACAACTTCACCGTTTTACCAATCGGATCTTTCAAGCCCATAAAAGCAATAGCCTTCTCGTTGAAAATGATCTTGGAACTATCGCTGCCGAACTGCTGTGAGAACGTGCGTCCTTCGGCCATCTTCAGATTCATCATCTCCATCACATCATAGTTCACCGTGAAATTTTCAAACTCGGTGGCATCCTCCGGATCTTTACCTTCCCACTTCACACCATAGGTGCCACTCATGTGCCCGGTAAAATCATGATTAAGCGTAGACGCTCCGGCAACGCCCGGTATATTTCGAAGTTCTGCTAAAAAGCTTTCCAGCGTTCCGGTGTCCCTCAGTTTACCCTCACGTCCAAAATATAGTATATTATCTTTATTATAGCCCAGGTTGCTGGACTGCACATATACAATCTGTTTATATACCACCAGTACAGAAACAATAAATATTACCGAAAGCGAAAATTGAAAGACAACGAGTCCTTTGCGTGCCCACAATTCTCCTATAGCAGTGTTTATCTTGCCCTTTAACACCGTTGCCGGACTGAATCCGGAAAGGTATAGGGCCGGATAACTGCCCGCTATAATTCCGGTAAAGAGTGCTATACCGGTAAAAGCCAGTACCAGGTTCTGATCAAAATCAAGCGTAAGGTTCTTATTGGTAATCGTGTTGAAATGAGGCAGCGCTATATCTACTACCAGCAACGCCAGCAGCAATGACAAAAAGCTCAGCAGCAACGATTCTCCCAGATACTGGCTGATCAATGTTCTGCGCCCGGCTCCGACAGCTTTTTTAATACCCACCTCTTTAATTCTGCGCGATGCCTTGGCGGTAGACAGGTTCATGAAATTTATACACGCGATAATGAGTATAAATACAGCAATAACACTAAACAGTTTTACATAGGTAATTCGTCCGCCCACCAGCTCTCCTTTTTCATATTTACTGTAAAGGTATATTTCAGAGTATCGCTTGGCAAACATGGTACGATGCGTTACGTTGTTATCGGTCTTCCGCTTTACCAGGTCTTTTATCTTCTCGTTAAATGCGTCTACCGATGCGTCTTTCTTCAACAGTACATACGTAAGTGCAGATGTACTGCCCCAACCCTGCAACCATTCTTTACCTTCTTTGAATTTTTCGAACGACCATACAAAATCAAATTGATCGGATGCATTGCGCGGCATCTTTTTAAATATACCCGATACATGAAACTGCAATTCATGATTGAGATCGATCGTTTTTCCAATAACATTTTCGGTTGTCCGGAATAATCGCATTGCCAGCGCATCCGAAATTACAATAGAATTTTTATCAGCAAGTACTTTATCCTTTTCTCCTACTAAAAGTGTATAGGAAAAGATCTTAAAGAAATCTGTACCTACCGGTTTACCAACCTCGCGCAAATTCGTATCATCTACCGAAATTGTTGATTTACCGCCTACACGACCTACTGCAGCCGCGTACGCTACTTCCGGCATTTCATTTACCAGCGTCTCTGCCGTTGGTCCGGATGTAGTATAGGCCGTCCATATACCATCCGTCTTTACGCGGTGCTCCATCACCTCATACAATCGGTCGTCATTTTCAAAGAATGAATCAACATTCAATTCATCTTTTACCCAAAGGTATATCAGCAACGTGCAGGCAAGCCCCGTGGTAAGGCCGAGCAGGTTGATAAAGAATGTACTCTTGAATCGTTTAAAGTTCCGGTAAATAAGAAGCAGATTATGACGCAGCATAGTAGTATGAATATAGTGATTACGTGCACACTACAAGCAACCGCGCCTGCCGTGTGATTCACGATCAGCCGAGACGAAATAAATGCCACAATCAAAAAATGCATTTCCGCTGCCGTAAAAGGCTTGTGTAAACCTGCGGATAAAGTGAGTGCCCATTCATAGAAATGCAACTGCTCACTTCTGAACAGTTGCATTCTTAAAATAGGATGGGCTATATATAAGCTGCGAAAGAACTTATCGTATCCGTAAACAACGCTTACGTGTTGCTGCCGTTGGAATTCTGCATTTGCTGAAGCTGGCGAAGCAACGACTCTTCGCGTTCTTTTGATTTCTCCAACGCACCGGCTAGTGCCTGTTTTTTTATTTCGTTCTCCTGGCTGAGCCTCTCCTCCTGTTGCAGTTTCAGTTTCAACACACGTTGGTCTTCTTCCAGTTGTACAATTCGTTGTGCCGACTCTTGTTCCCGGCGTTGTATTTCTTCCTGCGTAGAGTAAAGCTCTTCCATGTTCTGGCGCATCTCTTCTTCCTGCGCACGCATCGCTTCGGTCTGCTCCTGCGATGAACTCAGCAGGGTATGCATGCGCTCCGTTGTTCTTACGCCCTGCACCGCTGCTGCCACAAATTCACCAGCCTTTTGAAGGAATGCAATTTCATGCTCTTCAAATTTCTTCAGACTTGCCAGTTCAATGATCGCTTCAATCTTATCATTATACTTCATCGGCAATATCAGCACACACGATGGTGTTGTTTCACCCATGCCTGATGAGATATAGGTATATCCTTTGGGTACATTGGTAAGCAGCGTTGTTTCTCCTTCCAAAAAAGTCTGGCCGATCAGCCCTATACCAACGTCAATTCTGCGCTCAATAAATTTCTTACGATCGTACGCAAAGCACGCTTTCAGTTCCAGGAACGGTTTCTCTTCCGATTCATTCAGTATAAAAAGTCCGCATTGTTGTGCGTGAAGATACTTGGACAGGAACCGGACAATTTCGTTCGAGAGTTCTTCGAGATTTCGCTGATGGTTCCGAACGATTTCCGAGAATTTAGTAAGACCTTCGTTGCTCCACAGGCGCTTTTCTTCTTCTTTCTTGAATTGCTTGAGCTGGTCACGCATTTTTGTGAGGCGCCCGGCCAGGTTGTTTTCATTTAGTGTCTGGTTGCTCGCATCAAGCTCCGGCCACGCTATAGTATATTCGCCATGCGATATATTATCGATAAACTCACTGGCGTTCTGAAAATTCCTGATTGAATGCTCGATCACTTCCTCCTGCGAATGAAATTCAACATGCTCTCCCGGATTAAAAACATACTGACGATTATTAAGCTCGAGTTCCTTGAGCAGCCGGATACGTTCACGGGTATCTTTCTTGATTTTTGATAGGACAAACATCAGCGTTGGCAAGCCTATCAACAGAATAAAAAACTGCAGGTATAAATTGTTGTCCATGGCGGCCTGATATTCATTCTCCGCCTCCTTGTTCATTTTCTTTTCGAAGTTTATGATCTTTACCCCTATATCATTCCAGCGCAACCATACCCGCAAGCCCTCATTTCTACTTAACATCTCCCGAAATGTTTTCATGCTGTCGGCCTTCACCAAAGCAGCCATCTCCAAACAAAACTCACCATACTTCTCAAATTCCCGCTGCAACTCGCGAAGCTCCGTAACATCGTACGACTGCGCCAGCAGGCCTGTCTCCAATGTCTGGAACATGCTATCGCGATCCGTGAGCGCAGCCACCATCGGTCCTTTCAACTCTTCATTTCCGGTTGCTCCATACGCGCGTATACCCAAATCAAGATTATGCAGATAATAACTTACAAGCGCATTGGTATGATCGACAAGTGTATCCGATTCTTTGCGGATGGTATTGTTACGAATAATTGTTTTACGATTCTGAAAAATTGAAAACGTACTCACCATCAGTAAAGTACCAACAAGCGCAATAGCTACCGTAATTACATGTCTTCTGCCAAAGTCCTTCATTCCCATAGATCGATTAAGCCTTCTGCACTGCTATAGCACAGTGCCTCACAAAGATGACAGGAAGCAGAAGATTGAACAGCCTGCATTAATAGTGATTCGCCTCTGGATTATTTACAGAAAACGAACTCGGTAATTATACCGAACTGCTATGGGGTATATAGGTATGAAAACCGTCAATCATATTTTAGTTTTTACGGGGACGTTTTCCTATTTCATGTTTAAACTCACAGCATATTGTGATACAGCAACTTAGCGAACGAATTGATTTTTGATCAAGAATCACGTGCTATAACGGTATGTTGTAGAAAATATCTCTTTTCTATTCGATAACAGATTGTTAGATTTAGTAAAGTTGCCTGGTTGAGCATGCTCGACATGTATTGACGACAGTAAAGATTAACAATTTATACATTCGCATCGCACCGGAGATAGGTATACCTTACCAAATACATATACCGTTGTAAGATGATAAAATGGGGAATTGTTGGCAATTAGTTATAACTCCGTTCAAATGAAATTTCTCAATAACCTTTCCGTCCGAAATAAATTAATTCTGCTTGCTATACTTCCTTTCTCCGTAGTACTCTACTTCCTTCAAAAGACCATTGCCATTCAATGGACGCACCAGGAGATAAATGCACAAACCGAGCAAGACCTGGAAGCGATTGAAAAGATTTCAAACCTGATCCACCACATTCAGAACGAACAAAGTTTTGCTGTTGTACTGGCCACAACACAACAACCGGGAAACAAGAATGAGATACTCCGCTTGCAGGAACAAACCAACCAGTCGCTTACAACACTGGAACAATTTTATTATCGCACCGGATCGTCTAACGCACGCATCGATTCTCTGCTCGCAGCAGTCAAACGAAGAGATCCGTTATACACCAATGGTAAAGACACAATCGCACTCGCACTACTTAACGAAATAAATCAAGCGTGGCGAAATGCCTCCAACATGGAAATAAAAAATCAGCAGGAATGCGTTCTGTTCTTGCTCTACGCGCAGGAATTTCTATCTACAATACGCAACGATCTATACCATGCCCTACACAATGGAGGCTTTCAAAAAAACGAGTATGGAACCTTTGCCTCCAACAAAGGTAAATTTGATATAAACCTGTATAAGTTCACGAAGTACACAACGCCCGGGCTACGGCAATATTACGAAAGCACCTATAGTAAAAGTCCATCCGCAAGACATGTGCAGGCTGCAATAGATTCTGCATTTATACTTGCACATACCAACACATCAACGCCTACACCCGAAGCGTGGTTGCGCCACACAACGGCTGCCATACACGCACTGCACGAATGTGATCTGCGTGCGTTCGACATGATGCACACCAGCATTCAGGCAGAATCAAAAGAAATATCGGCAGCCTATATGCGCAACATCGCGCTCTCCGGTATAGTTATTATCGTATTGATATTAATTTCCATTCTTTCGATAAAGGAAATTGCAAACTCCGTTAACCGGATGAAGGACGCTACCGAGCGCATCACTCATGGCGATATCAATTTTACGCTCGATATATCTTCCAAAGATGAAATGGGGCAACTCGCCCACTCGTTTAACAACATGATCACCGTGTTTAAAGGATATGTTCAACTCGCAGAGGCGATTGGCAAAGGTGATTACCAGACCGATGTAGTGATACGAAGTAACCAGGACACACTCGGCAAAGCACTTGTTAACATGAAGACAAACCTGTTGAGGTTGTCGCAGGAAAAAGAAACAAGAGCGTGGTTACTTGCGGGCAATCACGAACTCAATGCCATACTCCGAGAGGAGAAAGACGTTCGCAATCTGGCAACGGATATCATCGGACAAATTGCAACATACCTGAAAGCACAAGTAGGTGCCCTGTATTTACTGGAGAACGGACAACTATACCTTACCGGTAGCTATGCATTGGACCATGGTGCTACCCGGGAATCTTTTGCTGTGGGGCAATCCCTCGTAGGCCAGGCGGCACAAAACAAGAAATATATACTGGTGGAAGATGTACCACAAGACTATATTAAAATTAGTTCTTCAATCGGGCAGAGCACTCCGGCTAATATACTGGTGTTTCCGTTCTTTTACATTGGCAAAGTAAAAGGTGTATTGGAGATTGGCGCGAACCATTCGTTTACCCCGCTTGATATAGAGTACCTGCAGATGATTGGCAATTCTATCGCCATCGCGTTCAACTCATCGCAATCGCGGGTGCGTCTTAAAGAGTTGCTGGAAGAAACACAACACCAGGCAGAAGAATTAGAATCACAACAAGAAGAGCTGCGCCAGTTTAACGATGAGTTACTGGAGAAACTGGAATCAATCGAAAAATCAGAAGCAGAACTGAAAGTACAACAGGAAGAACTGCAAGAGTCTAACGCCTTGCTGGAAGAGAAAGCCAATTTACTGGAGAACGAAAAACAACAACTTGAAAAAGCAAAAGGAGAAATAGAAGCGCAGGCACAGGAGTTCGAATCGCTGAGTAAATATAAATCAGAATTTCTGGCCAACATGTCGCATGAACTGCGTACCCCTTTAAACAGTATACTTATACTCACACAACTGCTGCTCGAAAACAAGAACAATTCGCTTACTGAAAAAGAACTGAAGTACGCCAACGTTATATACAACTCTGGTAACGAACTGCTCACGCTTATAAACGATATACTCGATCTTTCCAAAGTGGAAGCCGGTAAGATGGATATCGACATTGACAAATTCACTTTCGTGGAAGTGAACAACGATCTTACCATGATGTTCTCACAGGTGGCCAAGAGTAAATCTATCCATTTCAAAATCGAAGTTCTTCCAGGCTATACCAAAGTTGTGGAAAGCGACAAACAACGTGTAGTACAGATTTTACGAAATCTGCTATCCAACGCATTCAAGTTTACGCCTTCGGGTGGTGAAGTAAAACTCAGTATACATCCGCCTGCTGCCAATGTAAGATTACAAACTATACCGTGGGACAAAACAGCAGATGTCGTGGCGTTCTCGGTTTCCGATACGGGCATTGGTATACAGAAAGATAAACAGGAAATGATCTTCGAAGCCTTTCGCCAGGTAGACAGCACCGACAAACGCAAATATGGCGGCACCGGTTTAGGACTCTCCATATGTCGTGAACTATCCGGGTTACTGGGTGGTGAAATTCATCTTGAAAGCGAAGAAGGTAAAGGAAGTACATTTACACTATATCTGCCGTTGATCTATAATGGCAAACAGGGCCACGCTATAACGCGCACATCAGCTGAACAAAAAGTACGTATACCGGAATATATACCGGAGCTGCCCAAGATCGACAAGCGAGTACCCGAAACAGAAGATATACCCGATGACGACCGCTATACACTGGAAGAAAACAGCCGCAGGGTGTTGATCATTGAGGATGATAAAGAATTTGCACAGGTGCTGCTTGCCTTTGTTCGTGAACGAAATTATAAAGGTATAATATCGCACCATGGCAATACGGCACTGCATTATACACATGCCTATAAACCGGATGCCATTTTACTGGACATGAAGTTACCCGACATGGATGGCACCGAAGTAATACGGCAACTGAAGAGCGATCCGGAGCAACGCCACATTCCCGTACAGATCATTTCCGGGTATAGCATGAAACGCGAAGCAATGAAACTCGGTGCTTTCGATTTTATCAAGAAACCGATTCGGAAAGAAGATCTGCAAAATGTATTTGATAAACTGGAAGACTTTGCCAATCGAAAACATAAACGATTACTCATTGTAGAGAACAACGAGGACGACAACCAGGCCATGCGCGATATGATCGGCAACGGTGATGTACAATGTATAGCGGCGTACTCGTGCAATCAGGCATACGAACTGATGATTGAAAATCCGGTAGACTGTTTAATTATAGACCTGGGCTTACCCGATACATCGTGCTTTACATTACTTGAAAAGATAAAAGCCAACGAACAACTTACTGCTATACCGGTTATCGTATATGCGGCACAAGACCTGACAGATGAAGAAAATAAAAAACTGACGCGGCTTGCGAACACCGTAGTATTAAAGACTGCATACTCTTACGAACGCCTGCTGGATGAGACAACATTATTTCTCCACCGGGTGGAAGCCAATCTGCCGCAGGAAAAACAAAATATAATCCGCAAGCTCCACCGGTCGGATGCCGTGCTGGAAGGAAAGACTGTATTGATTGTGGATGATGACATGCGAAATATATACTCGCTCACCAACGTACTGGAAGACGAAGGACTCATTTGTCTCACATCTGAAAATGGAAGGGAAGCCATTGAAGTATTGAACGCCAACCCGTCCATCGATATAATTCTGATGGATGTGATGATGCCCGAAATGGATGGCTATGAAGCTACCATGGCGATTCGTAAGTCGGGTAAATATACCCGCTTACCCATCATTGCCTTAACCGCGAAAGCGATGAAAGGCGATCGTGAAAAATGTCTGGCAGCCGGTATGTCAGACTACGTTACCAAACCTGTAAACACACGCCAACTGCTTTCACTGATGCGCGTGTGGTTATACAAATCATAATGCAGGCACTATGCGCGAAAGCACAGACGACTTCCGAAAATTTTTCCAGTCAATCCATTCTAACTATGGATACGACTTCACCAATTACCAGGAGTCTTCGCTGAGGCGGAGAAGTTTATTGTTCATGGATAACCAGAAAATCGATTCGCTCGATACGCTCGGCTCCATGATTATGAAAGATGAGTATATACTCGAGAAATTTATCCAGTATCTTTCTATTACCGTTACAGAAATGTTTCGTGATCCCACATTCTACTTTGCGCTGCGCAAAAAGATCATGCATGCGCTCACGGTACATTCAACCATACGGATCTGGATTGCAGGTTGTGCTACGGGGGAAGAAGCTTACTCCATAGCCATTCTGTTGAAGGAAAACAATCTGCTCGACCGCTCGATCATTTATGCAACCGACATCAATCAGCAGTCCCTTAAAGTAGCGCGCGAGGCTATTTACCCGGTGGCCAACATGAAACTATATACCGCCAACTATATGACATCGGGCGGTGAACGATCTTTTTCGGAATACTATACAACAAAATATAACTATAGCATACTCAATAAATCACTTCGGCACAATATTGTATTCGCACCGCATAACCTGGCCGTTGACCATACCTTCGGTGAATTTCAATTTATACTTTGCCGAAACGTACTCATCTATTTCAATCAGCAATTGCAGAACAGAGTTATCGACCTGTTCTATCAATCGTTGAGCGGATCCGGATTCCTGGGACTCGGTAGTAAGGAAACGCTTTTATTTACCGACAAAAAGGAATATTTTAAGGAGATAGACGAGAAAGAAAATTTATACATGAAAGAAGAGTGTGCCAGCAATGGCCATGCATAACGTGCAACATAAAAACTGGTTCCCCATGGAGGCGCTCACAAATAGAACAGCTGTAATACTTCTGGTAGACGACCGCCCGGAAAATATACTCGTGATGGAAGAGTTACTGGCGAAAGATGGAAGAGTATTCTTTAAAGCCAACACTGGTAACGAAGCATTGAAGATTGCCTTACAACACGAAATTGATCTTATTATACTCGATGTACAAATGCCCGGCATGGATGGCTTTGAAGTTGCCAGCATTCTGAAGTCCAAAAAACAAACACGCGATATACCCATCATCTTTGCTTCCGCTGAAAAGAAGGGCAGTAACTTTATGATTAAAGGTCTGGAAGAAGGTGCCGTTGATTACCTGTATAAACCACTGGACCGCGCTGTTACCCGTGCCAAGGTAGATGTACTGCTTACACTATATC
Source organism: Flammeovirgaceae bacterium UBA5867 (assembly GCA_002432545.1). Lineage (GTDB taxonomy): Bacteria > Bacteroidota > Bacteroidia > Cytophagales > Cyclobacteriaceae > Ohtaekwangia. The sequence goes on from DJFR01000113.1 coordinate 25,040, forward strand.
TGCAGAAGAAAGAGTTGATCGAAAAGAACAACATCCTCGAAAAATCCGCATTTCTTATCAACAACTGCGTTGATATCATCGGCATTATGGACGCTACTACGTTTAACATTGAAGAGGTAAACTATGCGTTCACCAACCTACTCGAATATTCACCGGATGAAATTCACGGCACATCGTTACTCACGCTGGTATCAGAAGAGGATCAGCAAAAATTAAAACAACTGCAAACGCAACATGATGAACGCATGTTGTTCGAAACAAAATCCTATAGCAAAACACAAAAGCCTGTATGGCTGCAATGGAATGTTGTAAACAAACAAGGCAAATGGTTCTTCAATGCGCGCAACATTACCGCTATAAAGGAATCTGAAAAAATAAGAAACCACCTGGCAACCATCGTCAAACAATCGCGCGATGCAACCTATATACATAACAGCAACGGAGATATACTTTCGTGGAATGAAGGTGCGCAGCAGATGTATGGCTATTCAGAAGCTGAAGCACTCACGTTGAAAGTATGGGAGCTTATGCCTGCCGAGTTGCAAAATGAAGCAGAAGAATTAATGCAGTATGTGCTGAATGGTGACAAGATAGAATCGCGCGAAACAAAACGCATCACCAAAACAAAAACTATACTGGACGTCCTGCTCTCATCATCGCCCATTATCGATACAGCCAGTGGTGAAATAGCAGTCGCGATAACGGAACGAGACATCACCCAGGAGAAAGTTACCGGTGAACAGATACGGCAACTGACGATACGACTTCAAACCAATATAGTACAGCTCGAGGCTGCGAACCAGGAGCTTGAATCGTTTTCATATTCGGTGTCGCACGATCTGCGGGCTCCGTTGCGCGCAGTAAGCGGATATACCAATATACTCGAAGAAAGCTATATTCAGAATCTGGATGATGAAGCACGAACTATCTTCAACACCATTCAGAAGAATGTAAAGAAAATGGGGCAGCTCATTGATGACTTGCTGGACTTTTCGCGACTCGGCCGAAAAGAAGTTCCGAAGCTCTCGGTAAATATGGTGCAGCTTGTTGAACGCGTTATCGCTGATATTAATCACAACACTCCCCACAACGCAACGTTACGGGTAGGCGCGCTGCATCCCTGCTATGGCGATCATGCGCTGCTCACACAAGTATGGATAAACCTCATCTCCAATGCCATCAAGTACTCGGGAAAAACAGAAGCACCGGAGATCGAGATTGGTTCAACAAAAGCAGATCAGGAAACTATATATTTTGTTAAGGACAATGGTGTAGGATTTGATATGCGCTATGTTGATAAACTCTTTGGCGTGTTTCAGCGCTTGCACAGTGTACGCGAATTTGAAGGCACCGGTATAGGCCTTGCCATTATTAAACGCATCATTTCCAAACACGGTGGTAACGTGTGGGCAGAAGGCGAAGTAAATAAAGGAGCAGCGTTCTATTTCTCATTACCCGATAAGAGCTCCGCAACTTCACAATGGTAGTGCTATATAGACAGCTATATATTTATATATACTGGGTTGCAAATTGTTTCAGGTATTCAACCGCGTCTTTCTCGTCTGTAAATAAGCGACTGGGCGTAATGGGTTTATTCAGCCCAAGGTAAATATTGCCAATGATTTTCGACATAGGACTATCTACAACAACCGCAACGGCACGGGCATACGAAGAACCCTCTTTTGCCAGGTAATTGCGCGCGTCTTTATCGGCACTTTTCATACCGCGTATATCACAATATATCGGAAAATCCTGTTGCTTTTGAAATTTGATGCGGTCGTCAACAATTTTTTTGGCGGCCTCGAGGCTCACCACGGAATTAGGTTTATAAACGAAATATACAATGCCTGCTTCAATCCAAAAACTGGCATAATCATTCTCAAACCGTGGTTTATCCATAGGCATTCATTAACTCTATAAAGATAAAACTTTTAGTCAATTTTTCAGTTGATTCCGCAATTATACCTCCGGATTATACAATGTTCGGCAAACGATCATATAGTGCCGTTGGTTTTATGAAAAGACAAGTATATGGCATTATCTTTATATAGTTCAGGTTTCACCATCACACCTAATCTATGGCTAAATTCAAGCACAACAACTTTCTGGACACCGTTGACGAAGTATTCACCGATGCCATGAAAAGCGGAGTTCTTCATTTATACTCCGAAGATGAACAGTTTACCGGCAGACGCATTCGCATAGGCGATCGCGATCTTTTCCACTTTGGCACAACAGGATACCTGGGGCTCGAACAAGACCCGCGACTCAAACGGGCTGCGATCGATGCGATCGAGAAATACGGGACACAGTTTCCGTTGTCCAAATCGTATGTCTCATTTGTTCTCTACCGTGCACTGGAAGAACGCCTCTTCCAAATGTACAGTAACCCTATCGTTGTTACCAAGAATAGTACGTTGGGGCATATCGGTGTAATTCCGTGTGTTGTGCGCGATGAAGATGCTGTGATCATTGATCACCAGGCTCACTGGAGCATGCACAATGCCTGCCAGCTTCTCAAGCCTCGTGGTATACCTGTAGAATTAATTCGCCATAGTAACCTCGATATGCTGGAGGACAAGATCAAAGAACTGAGCACGCGCTGCAGTAAGATCTGGTACCTGGCTGATGGTATATATTCCATGTATGGAGACTGCGCTCCCATACCGGAACTCATGTACCTCTATAATAAATATCCCCAGCTCTATTTATACTTTGATGATGTACACGGCATGAGCTGGGTGGGCAAAAATGGTACGGGCTATGTTATGGACCAATTGAAAACATTACCCGAACGCGTACTGCTGTTTGGTACATTGAGTAAATCGTTTGGTGCCAGCGGAGCCGTGCTGGTAAGCTCGGATGCAGACATGCACCGAAGAATAAAAACGTTTGGTGGTCCCCTCACCTTCTCGGCACAACTGGAACCCGCCTCCGTGGCTGCTGCGTGTGCATCGGCAGATATACATTTATCGGATGAGATATATGTAATGCAGAATCAACTGGCCGATAACATTCATTACTTTAATACATTGTTGAGTCTTACAGACCTGCCATTGATCGAGAAGAATAATTGTCCTGTGTTTTATATAGGCACAGGCATGCCTGTTACCGGCTATAACTTTGTGAACCGATTAATGAAAGAAGGCTTCTTTGTTAACCTCGGTATATATCCGGGTGTACCGGTAAAAAATACGGGTGTACGCCTTACTATATCCAGACACAATCAGCGCGAAGAAATGAAATCATTGGTAGAAGCCATGGTATATCATTACCCGAAAGCGCTGGAAGAAACAGCGACTACGCGCAACAAAGTACGAAAGGCTTTTCACCTGCCGATAGAAGAACAGGTAAAAGGCAAAGAAGATATAGTACCGGTAAAAGAAGATCTTACAGTACAGCATGAAACCACCATACAGGCATTGAATAAAAATGACTGGAATCAATGGATGGGTGGAAACAGTGTATTTGATTGGGACGGTTTGCGTTTCCTGGAAGATACATTTCATAACAATGAACTGGAGGAACATAACTGGTCGTTCCACTATATTACGATCCGCGATAAACAGCAACAGGTTGTGCTTGCTACATTCTTTTGCAAGGCACTGTGGAAAGATGATATGCTCGCACCGGCTGCTGTCTCAAAACAGATTGAAGAAAAGCGAAAACAAAATCCTTATCACCTTACTTCGCCCGTGCTTGCTATGGGGTCATTGTTTACAGAAGGTGAACAATGCTATATAAATCGCGAGCATCCGGCCTGGAGCGATGCCTTACGACTACTGCTCCATCACCTCGAACTGCTGGATGAAAAACTAAATACATCGATGCTCGTGCTTCGCGATTTCAAACAGGATGAAACGTTGAATGAATTCTTCCACAACCAGGGCTTTATCAAAGTAGACATGCCTGAATCTTGCATCGTAGAAAGTCTCAACTGGAAAACACCGGAAGAATATCTGTTAACTTTATCGGCACGGTCGCGCAAACATTTCCGAAGTGATATACAGCCTTTCGAACAATACTTTGATATAGAGTATAAACAAAGTGCAAGCGATCAGAACATCGATATATTTTATACACTTTATGAAAATGTAAGGTCGCGTAATTTTGATCTCAATACATTCTCTTTCCCGCGGAAACTCTTTGCCAACATGGCGAAGAATCCTAACTGGGAATTTATTGTAGCGTATCTGAAGAAAGAATACGATCCGCGCGAACAGCGTATACCGGTTGGTGTTATGTTCTGCTATAAGAATACGAACACGACCTACGTGCCGTCATTCATAGGCATGGACTATGAGTATATTCAACAATACCAGGTATACCGCCAGCTTCTATACCAAACGATCAAACGCGCACAGCAACTAGGCTTCAGCAAAATAGATTTCGGTATGACGGCTGCTTTCGAGAAAAGAAAAGTAGGTGCTGCCATTATTCCAAAAGTCGCCTATGTACAACCGAAGGACAATTTCACCATGGAACTGGTAAGCGGAATCCAAAACAACACGGTGCACGCGTAAGTATACATCTGCGATGAACGGTATATTTATCAAAGTGTCACACACCATCGCTGCAACGTAAAGATCAGAATCCGGGAAAACCATTACGGGTATATACGGATTCTGATTTTTTATTTTCACTCAATCATTTCGTAGCGCATTTACCCCGCTATCGTTATGATTCCTACAAAACGGGGAACAGTATAGATCATAAAAAAGAATGCCAATTGTCTTTCCCGAGCATACCGTGTCTGCAACCACATCAACGTTGTTAACTCATAAAGGAAGGTATCGCAAGCTCTGTCAGGAATAGTTACTATCCCGGTATAACATTTTTATAGCCTGCATTACGTTGTTCATTAAACTGCAGCATTTCCATGAATAAGAAAAATCTTGTTGTCATTGTATTCGTCATCCTCGTTGTTATCGCATTCTTCATCTGGATACGGTATACTAATTCCAGTTCCGAAAAAACAGATCATGAACAGATTGTCTCAACAGATTCAACGGAGGTGCTGTGGTATAAAAACAGTGTGATCTATACATTGGATGTAGAAGTGTTCAAAGACAGCGACCAGGACGGCTGTGGCGATTTTAAAGGCCTGATATCACGCCTCGGCTATATCGATTCGCTAGGTGCTGATGCTATATGGCTTTCTCCCTTCCAGCCTACTCCGAACCGGGACGATGGCTACGATGTAAGCGACTACTATACTGTTGATAAACGATTCGGATCACTGGAAGACTTCGATGCTTTTATGCAACGCGCCAAGAGCATGAATATGAAAGTATTGATGGACCTGGTGGTAAATCATACTTCGAATAAACATCCGTGGTTCCAGGAGGCTCGTAAGAATAAAAATTCTCCGTATTACCAGTGGTATATCTGGAGTAAAGAATTACCCGAAAACTATAATGTAGGAATGGTATTTCCGGGTGTACAAAAAACAATCTGGAGTTATGATACCGCTGCCGATGAGTTCTATTACCATCGGTTCTATGCTTTCCAGCCTGATCTGAACACGCAAAACCCGGCTGTACAAAATGAAATAAAAAAAGTTATCAAGTTCTGGATGGACCGCGGTATAAATGGTTTCAGACTCGATGGTGTTCCGTTCTTTATTGAAGTGCCCGCAAAGAAAGGCGACAAGTTCGAACACCAGTATGAAATACTAAAGGAAATGCGCCACTATATAAATACGTTGGATAAAGATGCTATTGTATTGGGAGAAGCCAACGTATTGCCTGATGAGAATAAAAATTTCTTTGGCGATAAAGGCGATGGCATGCACATGATGTTCAATTTCTTTGTGAACCAGCATCTCTTCTACGCACTTGCTACCGGCAATACAGGCCCGCTAAAACGCGCACTCGAACGGACAAAAGATATACCTCGTAATGCCGAGTGGGGACAATTTTTAAGAAATCATGATGAAGTTGATCTGGGCAGACTAAGCAATAGCGAACGGGAAGAAGTATATAAAAAGTTTGGTCCTGAAAAAAACATGCAACTATACGATCGCGGCATTCGCAGACGCCTTGCCCCGATGATGAATAATGATCGGAAGCACCAGGAGCTCGCGTATAGTCTGCTATTCGCATTGCCGAGTACACCCGTGCTTCGCTATGGTGATGAGATTGGCATGGGAGACGATCTGAGCCTGCAGGAAAGACTCTCGGTGCGAACGCCCATGCAATGGAATGAAAATAAAAATGCAGGCTTTACAAGCAACGACAAGGCTATACGTCCGGTAATCAGTACAGGCGCATTTGGGTATAAAGATGTAAATGTAGCAGACGAACGAAGCAACCCGCAATCCTTACTCAACTGGACCACGAAAATGGTAAAGCTTCGGAAAGATTGTCCTGAAATTGCCTATGGTACCTGGGAGATTCTCGATGCAGACTCTGATAATATACTTGCCATTCGCTATACCTGGAATAACCGCGAAACCGTAATTGTTCATAACTTCAGTAACGAAGCGAAGGAAGTAAAATTCAAAGCGAAAGAGTCGCGCTATAAAAACATTCGCGACATCATTACCGGTCAATCAACACAACTCGCGGACGATGGCAGCTATACAGTAAAACTAAGCGGCTACGGTTATAGCTGGCTCAGACTTGATTAGAAAATTAGAAGATTGCAAAGATTGAAAGATTAGAAGATTCTATAATTTTCAAGTCTTCCAATTTTTTAATCTTTCAATTTGTTGGAATAAATCTACAGCCGATCGTTATTTCCGGGCAGCTATACCGGGCACTAATTTTTTATATACTACAGGATTTCAATTATCAACTTAAAAATATAATGCTATGAAAAAAGTCTTTGGTTTTATTCTCGTATTTGCTGTACTCAGCAACATGGCTTTCGCACAAGACCCCGGTATTGTTACCAGTAGCAAACCAGGATGGCATAAGATCGGTGAAGTAAAAGCTGATTTCAAAAAAGAAAACGAATCCATTGTAGTAATGGGAGCCGATCAATTTAAATCGATCAAATTAAAAGTTACTGATGCCCCGATCAGCATTAACAAGGTAATTGTATACTATGAATCGGGCGCCACGCAGGAACTGGCTGTTGCTAACGAGCTGCAGGCAGGAGGTGAAACAAAATCTTTCGATCTGAAAAACGCTACAGACGATTTAAAGAAAGTTGCGTTCACCTATAAAACGCTTCCCAATTATCGCGGTGAAAAAGCGCATGTTGAACTCTATGGTTTAAAGTAACGAAGCGTTCATTGATTATAAAACAAAAAGGTTGGCGCAAACGCCAACCTTTTATTTTGATATATATACTTTCAATGCTACAGAAGCCGAATCACTATTTTACCTGAGCAACAAAGCCACCATTGCCTTTGACTGTGATGGTAAATGAACCTGATTCGTCTATAACAATCTCTCGTTGGCTAAAAGACCGGCTATCAGTTCCTTCTGTCGTAAGCATTCCCTTGGATTGTTTAATGAATGGAAGGTTAACTGTTAATGTTCTATCAGTGGCCTCACCGTTTATACCGGCAATATACCATGTGTCTTTCACTTTACGCGCCATCACTACATATTTACCGGGATAGCCATCTATAAATTGAGTCTCATCCCACGCAACTGGTATCTCGCGCATCAGCGTTTGTACATAGTCAGGTACGGCACGCATACCCTGCGGCTTTTCTGCATAGTGTTGTACACCGGAGTGGAACAATACAGCCAATGCAAGTTCAAATGCCTGTGTTGTCTTTCGCTGTACATTTGGTATTTCTGAGAAATATACCGGTGTAAAATCCATCGGGTCGTATACGTTACGTGTAAAGGGTAGCATCGCACAATGGTTCGGCTGAAGGTCGGCATCGCCCTGCGAGAAGGTAACAAACTCCATTCCTTTCACCGCTTCCATGCTTATTAAATTCGGATACGTACGTTGCAGTCCGCGTGGCAATGTAGAACCATGGCAGTTTACCAACAGCTTATGTTTTGCAGCGTCTTCAATAATGTCCTGATAATATGTCATTACCGATTGACCGTCACCCCCAAAAAAATCGACCTTTATACCTTTAACGCCCATTGCGGCAATTCTTGAAAACTCTTTGTCGCGACTTTCTTTTGTGAGCAACAGGTCGCGCGGATGATAGGGTACCGTGTTCCAGTTACCGGCAGAATTATACCAGAGTATAATGCCCACATTTTTTGATGCGGCATAGTCGATCAGGGTTTTGATTTTGTCGTAACCAATCTTCGTGTCCCAGTTTACGTCAATGAGACAATACTCCCACTTCATTTCAGCAGCATAGTCTATAAAACGTTTCTGAACATCGTATACAATCGAATCATCTTTCAATGTCACCCAGCTCCAGGAAGAACGACCAGGCTTAATATAGTCTGTATTGGTATCTATAGCAGGCTTCGCGAGGTCAGTGCCCAGTGTAGATTCTACTATAGTCTTCAACGATCCGATCGCTATAATTCTCCACGGTGTTTGCCACGGTAATTTGGACTGCGGATATACCGGACCTCCCGGAAAACTTTCTACTGCTTCCGGAAAACCAATGGCTAATTCACCGGCATGATCACCACGCAACAGCCTTGAAGCACAATAGTCGCGATCGGGTGCTGTTTCCGAAATTAAAATCCAGTTATCATTTTCTTTAAACAATGCGGGAAAGATCCAACCTGTCTCGGATGTACCAAATGTATTTATCGTTGTGTCCTGCAGGTAATGTTCTTCATACGATGGGTTTGAAGCTTCCCAACCCGATTTAGCTTTCGCTCTCGGTTGTATCCACGCACGACCATTGTCGGAGAAGTAAAAGGAAGTTAATTCACGTGTGATCTTTTTCAAGTCATCGGAAGCATCCGGAAAATGATAACGGAATGCTATACCATCATTCGACACCTGGAACACTATATCCAGCTTCTGGTGGTTGCTATTTTCAAAATGGTATACTCTCTTGTTAGCATCATAGGTAAAGTGCTGTTTTTTACCATGCAGCATGTCGTAGCTATCATTTATCTTTTCGGTTTCAGACATACTCAGCAAGTTCAGATTTGTAGAGAAGTTTTCGTCTTCACGAACAAGTCCTAATCGTGAAGGCCTCATCACCGCGCTGCCGTTACGATGAAGGGTATAATATATAGCTCCGCTATCCGCTACGGCTATTGTTACTTGCAATGTGCCATCCGGACTGGACAAGGTGGTATCCTGCTTGCTGTTGCAACAGGTAATACAGAGAGCTGCCAGCATAGCAGCCAGGGTACTCAGATACGTTTTCATTATTGGTTTGGTTTAGAATGGTTTGGTATAGTATGTATTTTTGCAGCAGTAATGGTATATATACTAAAATTTCATCTTAAGTTTCCAGCGGGCTGCCACTCGGTTTGCTTCTTCGCGTGTAAGGTGAATCACAGCGCCATGTTTGGGTGATGAAAAATTAGTGGCCTTCATAACACCTTCGTTAAAATGGCCGAGGTTCCTGAAGTGTTTAAAATCCGATGTCTCGCTGAAACCGAAATTATGCGGTTGTATACCATATATATCGTAAATAAGCACCCACTTGTTTTCGCCAATACGCTTGAATACCGTTGGTGCTTCACATGCTTTTGGCTCGGGGTCATACCACGCGGAGTCGTACACGTAACCTGTATTAATCGATTTGGACACCGCTTGCTTGATACCCGGAGCGCCATCGTGCGGAACGTAGAACATGTGATACTGTTCGCCAACTTTTGTAATATCCGCATCGATATAGGTTATGTCTTTGGGATATTGAAACAACAATTCCGGTGCTGTTTCCATTTGGGTGAACGCATCGTTCATATAGCTATAGTATAATTTATTGTTACCATTGCCGTAACGCATGGTAAAATATAGCATGATCTTTTTCTTGTTGGCATCGTAGATCATCTCCGGAGCCCACGCACAACCTATCTTTTCAAGACCGGCAAACGCCTGGTCTACACGCAGGTTGGTTCGTGACCAGTTTATAAGATCGGTTGATCGCATCAGCACGAACGCGCGATTATTACCCCAGCCATAATCTTTACCATCGCGCTCCCATTCCGTGTCGCGCAAGCCTGCCTTCTGTGCAAAAATGTGCAGGTCAGTCATGGCGAGATAGAAAGTATTGTCGGGGCCACGCATAATATAGGGATCGCGGATTCCCTTTTGAAGTGCAATGGTGTCGCCACCGATCACCGGGTTGCCATTATTGATATCTGTAAATGTATAGCCATCGGCACTAAGTGCCATGTAAAGGCTATGCGTTTCGTCTTTAAAATATACCAGCAGGTAAGCATGCATATCTTTCTCACTGGCAGCAATAGATTTCTTCTTCTGTGCCGCGGCTGTTGCCACCATAAAGATCAGAAGGGCTATGCAGGAGAACACTCGCTTCATATTAACAGGATTTTGGATTATGACGATCTATCCCGTTAACAAATTTAAGTGTATTAATTACATTTAAAAATATTCGAACAACTTTCTGCTTAACGCAAATGAAACGGGACAGTNNGGCGATGAAATTGTAATTTTCACCAGTCCCGGCTTCGCACCCTGAATATAGGCCAGCAGTTTTCCTTTATATACTTTCCGTTTACTTGCCTTGTAATCTTCATGGCTTGTAAGATCACCACTTTCAAGACCGATTAATTTACCTGGACCATCGATGCTGATGGTAACTTCGTTGGATGCAGCAGGCACCGTTATACCGGCTGCATCGGTAACATCAATAGCAATGTGCGCAACGGCATGGGTACTGGC
>DJFR01000170.1:0-5470 GCA_002432545.1 Flammeovirgaceae bacterium UBA5867
GGCACGTTAGCCACTGTACGTCCTGATGACCTGGCAGCACATGTTATACGCGAACTGCTCAAGCGCAATCCATCGGTAGATGTAAAGATGATTGAAGATGTAATCTTCGGTGCGGCTAACCAGGCGGGTGAAGACAATCGAAATGTAGCACGCATGGCTTTGCTGTTGGCAGGCTTACCGGTTGAAGTAAGTGGTGTTACGGTAAATCGATTGTGTGCTTCAGGGTTGCAGGCGATCATGCAGGCAGCACAAGGTATACAAAGCGGCAATGGTGACATGTATATAGCGGGTGGAGTTGAAAGTATGAGTCGTGCTCCATTTGTGATGGCTAAAGCGGATGAACCATTTGCGCGAAAGCAAGAGATGTTCGATACTACGATGGGCTGGCGATTTGTCAATTCAAAACTATCAAAGCTATATCATCCGTATTCGATGGGCGAGACGGCCGAGAACGTAGCTGCGAAGTGGAAGATAAGTCGGGAGCAGCAGGATGCATTTGCCTATCAATCACAGACGCGTTATCAGCAGGCCTATACGCAGGGAAAATTTAAAGACGAGGTGGTATCAGTGCCTGTTCCGAAATCAAAAGATGAATTTTTCCTTTTCGAAAAGGATGAACATCCCCGCGCTACTACACTTGAAAAGCTGGCGACACTGAAGCCGGCCTTCCAGGAGAATGGAACCGTAACAGCAGGAAATTCTTCCGGCATTAACGATGGTGCGGCAGCATGTCTCATTGTAACAGAAGATATACTCAAACAATATAGCTTAACACCACTCGCCCGAATTGTCTCAACGGCTGTAGCCGGAGTCGATCCTGCTTACATGGGTATAGGCCCGGTGCCGGCAACACAGAAAGCACTGAAGCGTGCCGGACTAAAACTAACCGATATAGGTCTCACCGAACTCAACGAAGCTTTCGCAGCACAATCTATAGCCTGCATCCGCGATCTTGGTCTCGACCCGGAAAGCGTCAACGTCAACGGAGGGGCTATTGCTTTAGGCCATCCGTTAGGTTGCAGTGGCGTGCGTATCAGCGCAACCCTCATCAACGAAATGAAAAAACGAAACATCAAGTATGGCCTCGCTACGATGTGCATCGGAGTAGGGCAGGGGGCAGCGGTTGTTTTTGAGAAAGCGTAGCTTTTGTGTGTTTACGTGTTTACGTTTGCAGGTGTTTACGTTAACCTAAACACCTAAACACTTACACACCTAAACACATTTAAAAGCATGCGTTTCTTCTTCGAGATCTCTTACAATGGTACCAACTACAGCGGGTGGCAAAGTCAGAATAATGCTACCGGTGTGCAGGCTGTTGTGGAGGATGCGCTTTCGAAATTACTGCGTGAAGAAATTAGTATTGTGGGAAGTGGTCGCACGGATACAGGTGTTCATTGCGAGCAACAGTTCTTCCATGCTGATATTCAGAATGAGTTTGACCAGGAGAAATTAGTGTTAAAGCTCAATTCATTTTTGCCGAAAGATATAGCTATACCATCTGTTCATCGTGTAAAAGACGAAGCACATGCGCGATACGATGCTATAGATAGAAGCTATATCTACAGAATAACGACAAAGAAGAATCCATTTCTAGATGGACTCGCGTTACATTACTTTAAAGCGCTTGATGTACCACGCATGAATGAGGCGGCTGCATTGATGATCGGCAAGCACGATTTTGAAAGCCTGAGCAAAGTAAAAACAGATGTAAATAATTTTANNGCCAATCGTTTTTTACGAGGTATGGTACGTGCAACAGTAGGTACATTGCTCGATGTAGGTACCGGGAAAACATCGTTGAAAGAATTTCAGGATATACTGGCGAGTCGTGATCGCAGAGAGGCAGGTGCTAATGTTCCTCCTCACGCGCTATATTTGGTTGAAGTAAAATATCCGGAGACTATATTTTTAAAGTAATTTCTTTGTGCAACTTTGCGGAGTTCTCCAGGGGGCTTTGTGCCACTGATTTAAAATACAGAAGAATGAAGATACGAGTAGGAATGGGTTTCGATGTACACGAGCTGGAAGAAGGAAGAGATTTCTGGTTAGGCGGTATAAAACTGCCGGCCAGTAAAGGTGCTGTTGGTCACTCCGATGCTGATGTACTCATACACGCTATATGCGATGCCTTGCTGGGCGCAGCAAACCTTCGCGATATAGGCTATCACTTTGCTAACACCGACAATCGCTGGAAAGGTATGGACAGTAAATTCTTTCTGAAAGAAGTAACGGCTATGCTGCACGAACGTGGATGGAAAGTAGGCAATGTAGATTGCACCGTTTGTCTTGAGAAACCGAAAGTAAATCCGCACATCGATGCGATGAAAAAAGTGTTGGCCCCGTTAATGAATATTACAGAAGAAGACGTTTCCATCAAAGCCACCACCAATGAGAAACTTGGTTATGTTGGTCGCGAAGAAGGCGTGAATGCTTCTGCTGTTGCGCTTATCATTAAAGACTGAACACTATATATCTGCATTATCTGCGGCAATCTGTGGGAAAATAAATATGAGTATAGAGATCATCACTACATCAGACGGTTCACATTCTTTGCTCAACACAGCACTTAATGAAACGTATCACTCCAAACATGGAGCGCTACAAGAATCCGTTCATGTTTTTATAAAAGAAGGTCTCGATTATTTTCTTCAAGGTAAATCTCAAAAAAATATTTCCATTCTTGAAATAGGTTTTGGCACTGGACTCAATGCATTGCTCACTTTACAACGCGCGCTTGAACTTCCGAACAATATATACTATACATCACTCGAAACATTTCCTGTTCCGGAAGAGATCTGGTCCAGGTTAAACTATATAGACTCCGTTGGACTGAAAGAAAAATTCAACCAGCTTCATGAAGCTGCGTGGAATGAAGAAGTTTCGATTACCTCGAATTTCAATCTTCGCAAGCTTAAAACATCGTTACAACAAATCAACTTCTTTTCAGAGTTTGACCTGATATACTTCGATGCATTTGCGCCCAACAAACAGCCCGAGATGTGGGAAATAGAGGTGTTGCAAAAAGTGGTGGATGCCATGCGTACCAATGGAGTCTTTGTTACGTATTGTGCCAAAGGTCAGTTGAAACGTGACCTCAAATCGCTTGGTCTTGAGGTCGAAACTTTGCCAGGACCGCCCGGAAAAAAGGAGATGGTGCGTGCCGTCAAAAAAAAAATAATGGAACGATAAAAATCAGTTCATTTTTGTTTGCAGCCATTGAAGAATCCTCAACCGTTTTCGGTAATTATTAAAATTTTCAAAATCAGCTATGGTGCAATCGTGTTCGTTTTCTAGTTTTTAAAATGTTTTGAATTAAATCTGAAAAGATTCCAAAAATTCTGACGGTTCAGTTTAATCCAAAAAATTCTTCTGTTTTATCCATAATTTTATAGACTCCGTTTTGCCCTAAACGGATGACACACACCCTTTTTACAACCAGACAAACTAACCAGAAAGAATGATGAAAGAAACAACCAGCCGTGGTTTGTACACCCCAGAACTGGAACATGATGCCTGCGGTATCGGCTTTGTTGCCAACATCAATGGAACAAAGACGAATCAAAACCTGCTCGATGCACTTACCATGCTTGAAAACATGGAGCACCGTGGTGGTAAAGGCAGCAGTCCTAAAACCGGAGATGGCGCGGGTGTATTGATTCAAATCCCTTATGACTTTTTTGCAGATGAAGCGAAACGCCTCGGCTTCGAGCTCCCGGCTCCCGGCAAGTATGGCGTTGGTATGGTCTTCTTCCCACGCGACAAAAAAGTAAGCAACGCATGCCGTGAGGTATTGCGTAAGAACATTAAAGAACTAGGTTTAGAACTGATCGGCTTTCGTGTAGTACCGGTAGATCACAGCGTACCCGGCCCAGGTGCTGCTGAAGTAGAGCCGGTTATCGAGCAAGTATTTGTTAAACCTGTAGATGAAACTGTTACAGGCGATGCTTTTGAAAGAAAGCTTTTCGTATTGCGTAACTATTCATTGCACGCAGTTGCCAATAGTGTAAAGGGTAACAACAAAGAATTTTATATCACCAGCTTCTCTGCACGTACCATTGTTTACAAAGGACAACTTCGTACCGAGCAGCTAAGAATATATTTCAACGATCTGCAGGATTCGCGTTTGAAAACAGCGATGGCGCTTGTTCACTCACGCTTCTCTACCAATACATTTCCAAACTGGAAGCTGGCGCAGCCTTTCCGATATATAGCACACAACGGTGAAATCAATACCATTCGTGGTAACGTAAACAAAATGAAGTCGAAAGAAGCACTCTTCAAATCGACATTGTTTACGGAAGATGAACTTAAAAAACTTTTACCGATTACAAGTCCGGATGGATCAGACTCTGCCAACCTCGATGCATTGGTTGAAATGCTTGTGTTGTCAGGTAGATCTATACCACACGTAATGATGATGCTGGTACCGGAAGCATGGCAGGATAACAAGCTGATGGATCCGCACCGTAAAGCATTTTACAAATACCATGCTTCCATGATGGAGCCGTGGGATGGTCCGGCAGCATTGGTGTTTACCGATGGTATGCGTATAGGGGCTACGTTGGATCGTAACGGACTTCGTCCGCTTCGCTATTGCGTTACACGTTCTGGTCGTGTGATCGCAGCATCAGAAGCAGGCGCATTAACGATCGACCCGAAAGATGTACTGGAGAAAGGGCGCATCACACCGGGTAAAATGCTCATGATCGATACCGAGAAAGGTAAAGTACTCGATGATGAAAAAGTAAAACGTTCGGTATACGAAGGTAAATCATACTATAACTGGATCATTCAGAATCGCCTCAAGCTTCGTCTGGAGCCGGAGGTTGAATGGGTTGAGACAAGCTTCGATGAGAAGACATTGGTACAACGCCAGAATGCATACGGCTATAGCTCGGAAGATATTAAGACTATCATTCTGCCCATGGCAGAAAAAGGATATGAAGCAATCGGCTCCATGGGAGACGACACTCCGCTTGCTGTACTTTCAAAAGAGAGTCGCCANNATCTCTAACTATTTCAAACAACACTTTGCACAGGTAAGTAACCCTCCGATCGATCCGATCCGCGAGCGTTTGGTAATGTCTCTCTTCACGCGTGTAGGAGCAAGTCTTAACGTGCTGGATGAGACACCGGAGCATACACGCCAGATACATATTTCACAACCTGTGTTGCTGAACGATGATCTTGAAAAACTCAAGCATCTGCAAGACCAGGGTTTTGAATATGCAGTTATACAATGTGTATTTAAAGCCGATGGTGAACCGGGCAGACTTGAAGAAAGCATCACGCGTATATGTTGTGAAGCCGAGAAAGCAGTTCGTGCCGGTAAGAAAATTCTGATTCTGTCAGACAGAAAGATCAGTGATGAATATGCTCCTATACCGTCATTGTTGTCAGTAGGTTCTGTTCATCAATACCTGGTGGAGAAGCGCATTCGTACACAGGCAGGTCTTGTTGTGGAAGCAGG
>DJFR01000170.1:5531-7306 GCA_002432545.1 Flammeovirgaceae bacterium UBA5867
GAAGAAGCGTATGCAAACTTCCAGAAAGCGATTGGCAATGGCTTGCTGAAAGTAATGTCGAAGATGGGTATCAGCACACTGCAATCATACCAGTCTTCACAGATCTTTGAAGCAGTAGGACTTGGCAGTGATGTGATGGAAAAATGTTTCCGTGGTACCATCAGCCGTATAGAAGGTTTATCATTCGATGATCTTGCAAGCGAAGTATTGGTTCGTCATAAACTGGCATTCGCTACTGACAGTAAAGAACTGCAGGTAGGTGGTGTATATCAGTGGAAGCGCAGAGGCGAGAAACACATGTTCAGCCCGGAAGTTATACACTTGCTCCAACACTCTACGAAGACAAACAACTACGATCTATATAGAAAGTATGCTCAGAAGATAAACGATCAAACGCGCGATCAACTTACGATCCGCGGATTGTTCGAATTTAAAAAACGTAATTCTATACCACTGAGTGAAGTTGAACCAGTGGAAGAAATCTTCAAACGTTTTGCTACAGGTGCAATGTCATTCGGATCTATATCTTTCGAAGCGCATACTACCCTTGCTATAGCAATGAACCGCATCGGTGGCAAGAGTAATAGCGGTGAAGGTGGAGAAGATGAGATACGCTATGAGAAAAAAGAAAACGGTGACTGGGAACGTTCTGCTATCAAGCAGGTTGCTTCCGGACGTTTCGGTGTAACAAGTTATTACTTGTCGAATGCAGATGAACTGCAGATCAAGATGGCGCAGGGAGCGAAGCCTGGTGAAGGCGGACAGCTGCCGGGTCATAAAGTCGATGAATGGATCGGACGTGTTCGTCACTCAACACCGGGTGTTGGTTTGATATCACCTCCTCCTCACCACGATATATACTCGATTGAAGATCTTGCTCAGTTGATCTTCGATTTGAAAAATGCAAACCGTCAGGCACGTATCAATGTGAAGCTTGTTTCACAGGCGGGTGTCGGTACCGTTGCGGCTGGTGTAGCAAAAGCAAAAGCAGATGCTATATTAATCTCGGGTGCTGATGGCGGAACCGGTGCATCACCAATCAGTTCGATGCGTCACGCAGGTTTACCTTGGGAACTTGGTCTTGCAGAAGCACATCAGACACTCGTAAAAAATAATCTGAGAAGTCGCATTACACTTCAGACCGATGGACAGATTCGTACCGGTAAAGATATAGCCGTAGCGGCTATGCTGGGTGCTGAAGAGTGGGGCGTTGCAACGGCTGCACTGGTGGTTGAAGGATGTATCATGATGCGTAAGTGCCACTTGAATACATGTCCGGTAGGTATAGCTACGCAAGATCCTGATCTGCGTAAGTTGTTCACAGGTGACCCTGATCACGTAGTAAACTTCTTCCGCTTCCTGGCACAGGATCTTCGTGAGAACATGGCTGAGCTTGGTTTCCGCACCGTAAATGAAATGATAGGCCGTAGCGATATGCTGCGCGTTCGTCAGGACATTGATCACTGGAAAGTGAAGAAGCTTGATCTGTCTCCTATACTGCACCAGGAAACTGCTTACGATGGTGTAGGGCTATATAAACAAATCGAACAGGATTTCGAACTTGAGAAAGTTCTCGACTGGAAACTTGTTGAGGCAGCACGTCCTGCGCTTGATGATGCAGAAGCTGTACAAGAGAAGTTTATCATTCATAATATAGATCGTTCAGTGGGAGCATTGCTCTCGAACGAGATCTCGAAGAAGTATAAAGGCAAAGGTTTACCGGAAGATACCGTTCACTTCCAGTTTAAAGGTTCCGCGGGTCAGAGCTTCGCAGT
>DJFR01000170.1:7364-8413 GCA_002432545.1 Flammeovirgaceae bacterium UBA5867
GATAACATCATCATTGGTAACGTGGCATTCTATGGTGCTACATCCGGTGAGGCCTATATCCGCGGTCAGGCAGGTGAACGTTTCTGCGTTCGTAACTCGGGCGTAACAGCTGTTGTTGAAGGTGTGGGTGATCACGCTTGCGAGTATATGACGGGTGGTCGTGTAGTTGTACTGGGTAAGACTGGTAAAAACTTTGCAGCCGGTATGAGCGGTGGTATAGCCTATGTATTCGATCCTGAAAATGCGCTCGAGCGTCTGTGCAACCGCGAGATGGTTGATCTTGAAACACTGGAAGAAGAAGACAAGGCAGAAGTAAAAGCCATGATTGAGAAGCATCACAAATATACCGGCAGTGATCCTGCGGAGTGGGTGCTTGAAAACTGGGAAACTGCCTGCGAACTTTTTGTGAAAGTTATGCCGCGTGACTACAAGGCTGTACTGCAAAAACAAAAAGCGCAGCAACGCTCAGCTTCCAATGGTAAAGCTGTTGAAGCACCAGTGCTTGTTAAAAAATAATCAACTACAACCGAAGCAACCAGACACATGGGACAGATAGATGGATTTATGAAGTTTGATCGCGAGATGCCCAAATCGCGCGATCCGAAAGAACGTATAAAAGATTATAAAGAAGTATATAACCCGCTCGACAAAGAAAAGGTAAAGCAGCAGGCCGCACGTTGTATGGACTGTGGCGTTCCTTTCTGCCACAATGGTTGTCCACTCGGCAACAATATACCTGACTTTAACGATGCGGTATATAATGGCAAGTGGGAAGAAGCGATCAAGATTCTGAGCAGTACCAACAACTTCCCTGAATTTACAGGAAGAATTTGTCCGGCTCCTTGTGAAGCGAGCTGCGTACTCAGCATCAACAACAAACCTGTTACGATAGAGTATATCGAGAAGACTATAGCAGAACAGGCATTCGAAAAAGGTTATCTTAAACCAACGCCTCCAAAGCAAAGAACCGGCAAACGTGTTGCTGTAGTAGGATCAGGTCCTGCAGGACTTGCTGCCGCTGCGCAATTAAATAAAGCAGGACACTGGGT
>DJFR01000091.1:0-757 GCA_002432545.1 Flammeovirgaceae bacterium UBA5867
CGCAAGTATAGCGTAGAGCTGAATACCTGGGCTCCAACAGCCGTATAGTCTGACAGAAACGGAGAGTATGGCGGAGCCAGTGCTATATTGGCTTGTACCGGATAACTCTGTGCATGCACCTTTAGAGCGCATACAAACACGAACAGTATAAGGGTCGATATTTTGGCAAGTAATTTCAAGCTCTCTCTCATTTCATTCCAAAGGCATAACTATATCCGAGTGTACCGGTAAATTCCGTAAAGGATTTTGCGGATGTTTCGCTTGTACTTTCGCGGTTCACCGCTACCATACTCAGATTCAAATTGTGTTTCTTCTGTATTGTATAACTTCCGTTGATGCGTCCATTCAGAATAGTGCTTACACGCTCGGAGTTTGTATAGGTATTGTTGTAGGACGATGACAGTGTTGCACGAAGCTTTCTGTCAAAGAAAGATTTACTCACCGAAGCCGTTGGCCCGAGTGTTCGGGTAGTGATGGCGGGACTATCATTGATATTGGCATTGAACGCAACGGACACCGTAAGATTCTGCGGAACGGCATTATACATATAGCCTGCATTGACGTTGTAGAATTTGCTTCCTGAATTTTGTGTAACCTCACCTTGCTTGTCGGCAGCATTCTGCACGTTCAGATTCAGGTTGACACTTTGCCTGCGCTCTTTGGAATTGCCGAGCGCATACGTTGCTGTGGCAGTAATGTTTTGGGAGATCTGAGTATAGTTGAGTGTATCCAGATTATCGTAAGGTGTAAGCTGATT
>DJFR01000091.1:930-17718 GCA_002432545.1 Flammeovirgaceae bacterium UBA5867
TGAGCGAAGTCTTAAACGCCTTGTAATACGAAGATGACAACCGGGGTGTATATAAGAAGCCAACGTTAGCCAGTGGATGAGCATGCTCACCTTCTTCTGCACGTATATCCCGCGAAAGCGCACTGGAAGCAAGTTCACCTTTCAATACAAAGTGATCGAAGAACGTTTTACCTGCACCTATGCTAACCACAAGGTTCTCCTGTGGCAAAATGCCCAAGCTATCAGGAATATCAGCGATAGAGCCGATTTCATCTTTGGCGTGAAAAACGATCAGGTCTACTGTAGTGCCATCTTTGCTATAACTGGTCTTGAAGCCATAGCCCATTCGTTTATAAGACGGTGTATTGGTGATCAGCCCGGCTGTGTCTGTCTCGGGCTGTACGGCTCTCAGAAATCTTCCATATAGGGCGCTGAACTTCCAGTTGCCTTCAGGAGCCAGATCAACCGCGCCTCCTAAAAATATATGGCCATTCACCGTATAGGGTGAGTACGACATACTGCAATATCCGGCATGCCCGGTAATCCATTTATAGGTAGGATGAACACTGTATTGATTGAAGGGTTGCTGAAAAGAAGTGTTCCTGTTTGAGACAGCAAAGCTCAACGGTACATTCCAGCCATATAATGAAAAGTTTACATTGCCGGAAGCATAGTATGTATAGGGATTGCGCCTGTTTTCTATACCACTGGCGGTATAAAATATCTGATTAAATGATACACCACCCGTTACCGTAATTGGGGTAGCCTTTCCTATGTCTGCAAGATTCTGAGCAGCCAGCCATTGAGCAGAGAAAAGAATAATACATAAGATATATAGCGGGTAAAATATCCTCATAGGCAACGTAGTGGCTGGGGGTACATAGGCATATACAGTAATTCTGCAAATCAGCTTCAATAATAGCAGGTTCACCGAAATAAATTTCTGAAAACTATATTCTTACAATACAGCCTATAGCATTGGTAGTTTTGTACTAAAGCAAGTTTGAAACAAGCGTATGAAACAAATATTCCCTTTACCTCAACAAGTGAAAAAATGAATATTCTGCAATCATCTTACATTGACTTGATTCTTTAGTGAGATATACTCTCGATTATTTGTAACCATAGAATGAGGTGTTGATTCAGGTATACACCAGTATTTTTACGGATATATGCCTACGTATACCTATATTATCGAATTAGCGCTCACGGTAAGAGTAGGCCGTTCTCCGCTGCGTATTTGACCATCCCCAAACTATTCCTGACGCCCATCTTCCGCATGATCCGTACTTTATGATTGCGTATTGTATTTTCGCTCAAAGTAAGTTCTTCGCTGATTTGGCGTCCGGTGTACCCTTTGGCTATAAAGCGAATAATGGATATTTCCCGCTCGGTTAGCAGCACATCCGTGCCGGTAGTCGAAGACACCTTCTTATCCAGCATTCGGCTTTGCAATGCCTCTAACATCTTCCGATTGCGATAAATACCCGTATCGACAATGGAATGAATGGCTTGTTCCAGTTCATCACAATCAGAGTTTTTAGAAAGAAACGCATGCGCTCCTGCTTCCAGTGAAGTATAGATGTGCGCCTTGCCATCGTGCATGGAGACAATCAGAATTTTTACATCCGGGTAATCATTTGCCAATCGCTCACAGATACTAAAGCCATCCATTGCGGGCATTTCCAAGTCGAGGATTACCACATCGGCAGGTGCTTTACGTAATAACCTGAAAAGCTGATGGCCCTCAGAAACTTCTTTCACACTTCCAATGCGAGGAAAAGTGGATACCAGTTTAACAAGCGCTTCCCTGAACAGCCGGTGATCGTCCACTATATATACGGTCAGTCCTGCTTTCATAGACCAATGTTTACCAGACTGATACAAAAACTATTTTTTTTACTTGCTGGCCATAATGGTGCTTTCATCGTAACGTATTATAATTGATTAAAAACGGCTTGTCATACTTTTTGAGTCAAGTAACGTACCTTGCGTTATTACTATCTTTATGTATATACTTATATTAACGGCCACAATACCTATACCTCCGTTTCTATAGGCATATTGAAAGCATGAAAAGTAAGGTCAAGTATTTTGAAAACCAAATTTATTGAAGTTCGATGAAGTATTTCAGCAAGAACGTGCGGTTTCTGCGTCAGCAGGCCGGGCTAAGACAGTATGATGTTGAGAAGGTTCTGGACGTAAAAAGAACCACATGGAATAATTACGAAAGCGGTCTTTCAAGACCAACGTTGGAGGGCTTTGTACAGATAGCCCAGTATTTTGACGTTTCCGAGAGCGATCTGCTTCATGTTGATATAGGGAAAGCGTTTCCGGCAGTAAAAAAGAATGTAGGAAAGCACGAAAAACAAAACGAAGCAAAGGATGAAAACGGCCTGACTACCACCATTGGTGACCTGCGTAAGACGATTATAGCACAGGAGCGGATCATTGAGTTGGAGGGCAAAATCAAGGAAGAACTTACCGCACAACTGGACGCTGCACAGAAAACAATAGTAGACTATAAGACACGTTTAAAGGATATGGAGGCAAAAAGTAAAAATCGCGGAAAAGGGCGTTAGTACTTTACTACCAATCCACAGGTATATATATACCTGTTTGAATAAAAAGAATATATATTTTGTTTCAGCATGATAATTAGTTTGGAAAAATATCTATAATAGCGTCTGTAAATGATGCCTGCTATTATGGAAATGAATCGTGCGCAATTGGATGTTGTGATAAAATACCTGTTGGAGAAAGCAAATGAAGAGGTTGTGGCAACTAACAAAACCGACTCCTGCTATAGTATATATACCGGATTTTTCCAGTATAGCGAAGATCAGGAGTTTCAAATAATGCTTGACTATATTGCCAATCACTTTGAGGCGGATTTCTTCGCCAATGAACTACGCAAGGCCGTTGTTGAGGAATTAGACTATTATACCAGACGCCTTGTATTATGTCATGTAGAATTTTTTATTCTCCTGCACCGTGGAAAACAACTGGAGAAACTCTGCAAAATCGAAAAACTTTAAACCAAATAATTTACTATGAGAAAATGCTTTACCGCAATGCTGTTAGCTTCAGCATTGGTTGGTTGTCATGATGCGCGTGATACCAACCCTGCTTCCATTCAGAAATTTGATAAAACCGTTGGCCAGCAAATATCACTGGATATAGCAACGCATTGGATGGAGCTATATGATAAAAACGCTACCGGCCAGAGAAGTGACGGAAGCTCGTATAGTATAACCGCTGATCACTTCAAAGCGATTATTCCCTATGCTTCGGATGCCGGTCTTGCTTTCCATCACGCCATTGATGATGCAGGCACCTACCATGTACTTATTATTCCTGTAGCAACCTCTCTTTTATTTGATGCACCTGTTCTGCTCGATGCTAACACCAATACTGTGATTGACGAAAGCACTGCAAGAGCCTGGACTGACAATTACAAGGATGCCAACCCGGACAAAATATGGTATCACTTTTTCGGGCTGGATATATTCAGCGAAATAACACAATCGTCCTTTTCATATTTTGATATAGAACCGGCTGTCAATGATGAGGGCAAACCGCAGCTTTTATTATTGGTTTGGCCTGAAGGTACATCCAATGGCAGAACGGAAGCCGCTTCGCCAACAGTGTACGACTTTTCAAGTCCTTGCCCCCCTTGTTCGAATTAACGGCTGATAAGTATTAGTATACTATGGAATCGATTAACGCAATTGAAATTATCAGGATTACTTCGCATATATCGTTCCTAGTGCCATTAGTAGTATATGTGACCAAAATAAAAGTTGCTCCCTTGCAGCATCACATCATAGCATTATTGATAGGCGTCTTAGGGTCGGTTGATGCAGTTGGGTTTGTTTTCAACTATCATCATAAGTCAACAGCTTTATTGTTTAACGTTGGACAAATGGTTCAGTTCGCAATCCTTAGCTGGTACTATTATGAAGTTGTTTTCAAAAAAGAAAAGGTTGAGGTGCTTATGGGAGGATCGATGGCATACATTGTGTCGTTTGTACTGGTAAATCTTTTTTTTGAAGATATTTTTCATTACCAGAGTATATACTGGGCAATCGGAAGTTTTCTTATCACGGTGTACGGACTCCTGAATCTTAAAATGATCAAGCAGACCTTGCCAGTTTGGAGTACGGATGTGCGAAGTGAAATGTGGTTTTCGGCAGCGATTGTGGTTTATTTTAGTACGACTTTCACCCTTTATATCTTGGGGGAATATATCCTTGCAGAGCTGGACAGGAATGAAGCCATAACAATCTGGTGCGTTCACAATGCCCACAATATTCTAAAGAATATTATGTTTGCAGTCGGTATGTATTATACCGGAAGAAAAATGTCCAGCTAATATACTATGACACTCCCTCTCGTTTTAATAGTACCCGCACTCATTATCTGTGGAATGGCACTCTACATCAGGAGCATCAAAAAACGCATGGATAGAAAGGATGAGGAGTTCAGGGTAAAGGAAGCGGAGATGCAAAAACAGGTAGATGAACAAGCCAAAAAGATAGAAGTGCTTAAATCGCTGGTGGATGGTCAGGATAAAATCCTGGCCATGTACCGCGATAAAAAGGAGTAACTGCCTTTACTATATACTTATCGGGCCAGCCTCTGTTTTTTTGCCCCATACTTTATAAATATACTTTCAGTCCTCAGTCAATTTTAACAGAATAGAAATGAGTGAAACGTTTTACGTTATCAAAGAATATATTCGGCATTTTAAGGTCAAAAATTTTGACTATATCGTTTATTTGTCATTACTTGAATCACAATTAATGAAAGCAACATTGCGCTGAACGCTTTATCGGTATATAGGATAAACGTAAGCTATAGTGCTTCATGAAGTTGAAACACAACTAAACATTAAACTTTTAACACAATGGCAGACGTTATCTACAATCACGAATTAGTAGTTCGATTACAGACCATTCGCAAAACGACCGAACAATTTTCAAAAGCGGATGATCGCAAATCCACCGAACAACTCATCGCTGAAATCAATATTATAAAAGAACTCCTTGATGAAACGAAAAATCATCTGATTAAGAAGGACGGCAGCATCATAATACTTTAGCACGGGAGTACATGAGCTTTATTCAATTTATCGCCCTTGTTTGCGATGATATTAAGGTGTTTTTCTTTCAGTGTGCGTTATTCAGAAGTAAAGACAAACTTGACAGGATATTTGGAGGCTTGATGTGGGGATGCCTGGCTGTTTTAACGTATGCGTTGATGCGTCTGTTCGGGTATATTTAGATATAATACTATTGGAGCCGTCCATATATTTCCTTCCCTGACCTGCATTTCACGCAGTATATATTTGCCATAGTGGTATCAATAGGGTAATCCGTTTACCCTGCCCACAAAATGCCTCGGTAATGTCTCTTGCATTGCCGGGGCATATCTTCAAAATATTCAAGTAAGAAAGTTAGTTGTTAGATAGAAACGGCAATGGAATGAGTGTATGGAGTATTTTACGATTGCCAAGTTTACTTGTTCCTTTATAGAAGCAGACCAGACAATGTATTATCTAAGAACACACTGTCCGTCTGCTTATCAACACCAATAAACAAGCGGCTAACGTTTTAATGTTTATGCGGTGGTGAAAGTAAGCTAACTGATTCTTTCAGTGCGCGTTTTTTTTTCGAAGAGCATCGTTTTGTTTCCGAAGTACAGGATTTTGTTTCCGAAGGTATTTTAACATAGCATACTATGGCCATTGAATAATGTCATTTAATGAATATGTTTGACTATAATTATATTCTTATGGCAAAAAAGAAAGTTAAAAAAGGACCGAACCTCACCAAAGTATTGCGTGAAGATTTACCCTTCTGGATGAAGAAATGGAAAGTATCTGGACTTCAGATCGGTGGAGCCAAGCGCGCTCTTCAAAGTGATAGTGCGAGTAAAATTGAAAAATACCTTCGTGGCAAAGGGTTAATCAAGTAACTTGGGATATACATTGGATTGTGTATATAAAAAAATAGAGTTGATCATTTCGATTAACTCTATTTGCTTTTAGTCCTTTTCTGAATGTTATGATTGTCGAATGTATGAGTAGTCGACTTAAACCCATATAAATACATCCAATCGGGTTACTCTCTGTTTTTACATATAGCTTGTTTAACGTGTTTAAATGGCATATAGAAATCCTACGCTACATTTAGATTGTAAACTGTGCATGTTTAATGAAGGCACTAAAACTGCCTTGAATAATGGCGGTCTGTTTTTTGCAATCATAATTTTTTAATCTATAGATGAAGCAACCCGACAATAGCGTAAATGCCTTCCTCGCCAAAAGTTTGATCGAAGCCGGTATAGATATTAAGCTGATGATTAGATTTATTCATCTGACACTTGATAAGACCTACGGTCTTACCAGCAGTGAAGAAGAACTTCAGGAGCGAGAGCAGATAGAAAAGTTTTTGACCACACTACTTGAAATTGAAAAGGAATACCCGTGGGCAATTTTTGATCAGGACACAAAAATAGGAGACGATGCAATGATCGCCAGTGTCACCAAACTTATAAGGCTCTTGGCATAGTCTCAATTGATTTAAAGGAAGTCTGTCGTATGGCTTATTACAAAACCTCGTTCTACTATCAAATCCTTGATCAGTATGATATAAAAGCAACGGCCATTCGTGTAAGCCTGCTAAGGGTAATATATAGTTATGATACGGCTCCTTTTACAATTGATCAGGTGGTAAATGAACTAAAGGAAGATCGGACAGTGGTCAACGAAAATTATGTTATGAGTAATCTAAGACTTTTCAGTGTGCGTGGATTGCTGACAATCGTTGACTATGAATTTGCGAATGCTCCGGGCAGGCCAATGGCAGTATTCAAACTGAATTGCAAAACGTAAACTCGTCAAATTTATCAATACATCTTCTACGGCCGCATGTATTAATAGGAAAACGTGCAAAGTATAAAAGCTGGCATTTCATTCCTGTATTATTTTAGTTCTTCGCAGTTATCCTGCCACGGAATGACGTATTGAGACTAATGCTGCGGCAAGATCGGGAAGTGCATTTTGGACAACCAGACCCGGGTTGTTTACACACGCTCCCCATGGAGAAAGCAGGTCAGAAATTACCGGCACCAGATATGATCTTGAATAAGTCACCAAAGTATAATTTCCTGAATGGGAGGTGAACTCCTTATGCACCAGAAGTTTTTTGATGTGATCTACATAAGCTTCATCGGTCAGTTCCGCAGAGTTCCCCAAAAAGAACATGTAGTGCGAATACCCGTCAACTACTAAATAAAAATAAACGGTTTCGCCCTGCGTTGTTATGACTTTCGTCACAACAAAATATAAAACCTCTCTGGGTTTGGATGCTTTCATCTTAGCTAATTTTAATAATGGTTTGAATTTGCCATCAATAAAGGGACTTTACAAAGAAGTTTTAGCGATTCATTCATCTATAGCACTATATTTTACAGAAGTATCAGGTATCCGTCATCTAAATTCTTCACGCTTCAGCTCCTTTCAGCTAGTAGGCATCTTTTTTCAAAGGGTTTGCAGGGGGGCTTTACAGACCTTAGCGTAAAATACGATAACTCGGAAAAGCGTCCAATTACAGTTTCTTTTACGTAAAATACTATATGTATATATATGCTTTTTAGTAAGACACAGGACGCTCACTTAACACTGTATTGTTGGAATCGAGTTGGTGGGGAGTCAAAATGAGTTCCCTACAGTTGGCGGGGAGTAGAAAATGTGCCTGCCCTTATGCTGCCTTATGCAAAATAACTATACACTTTTATTGATTATCGGCATTATTACTATACACCTGTTTTTCTTATCGTCAATTACGCTATACACCCCTTGATGTGTTGATCGACATTGCAGTATTATTAATATAAGCACCACTTGTTAATGCAAAATACTATACGTTATAGTGTATTTTACACTTTACAATAAGCGATAGATATTACACCGGCCTGGAATTTAGAATCGCATTGAGCAAGACTCCAAGCCTTCAAAAGATTAAATAGCAAATGATATGATGATAGAGAAATTTTCAAACTGAATCGAATCTATCACCCTTGTATTGAAGATTATCTTAATTGGGCCCTAACGGAAAGATTGTAGGTGGTGTATACCTGGACTGCTATACACGCCAGGTAAAGCTGATAATAGCAACGACCAGTATAAGGGTATGAGATACGTGCAGGCCACTAGAGCCTGATAAACCGAGCTAAAAAGGATTATAAGAATTAACAGGAATAAAAAAGCAATGACTATTGAGCCATTGCTAAGATGAAAGCGACTGCTATCAGATTAGTGTAGTTTTGTCAATTTGCTAAATTCTATGCCTTTTACAGTAGACTTCATGTCGGTGAGGATGGCAAATACTCTTGCGCGTTGTGCTCTTGAAATACGCACCGATACTGACGTGCCCTTAGCCTTTTCTGCTATACTTCGGATTTGCTTATGTAGCTGTACTAAGGTCTCCTGATAGGGAAAGCTCTTGGGTAGTAAACTAAATTCTTCTGAATTCACCATTTTATAAAAACCGTTCGAGAGTTGTACAACTGCATGGCGGTTAACCTCCCGGCATAAAGTAAAAAACATCAGATGCCGTAAAAGACTCTTCGTTGTTATCAATATCTTGCACTGATCAGGGTTATTTCTGTATCGTAAAAATTCAATATCGGCTCTGCGAGGGTGTTTACTAATCTGCTCGATAAAAGTTGAATGTACCCGTTTAAATTCACTGGCTTTCTGAGTGTGTTTATCACGGTTAACATTAGAAACATCTTTCGCTTTTACAGGAGTAATACCTGCTTGGTGGGTTGCTGTAAAAGACTCTTTTGCAATAGCAGGTTCCTTTACGTTAAACGCTAAGTGCTGAGGAGTGGGCTTGTTGTTAGCGCGTTCCGGCTTTAATAGATTGCCTTCTCGTGAAGATTCTGGCGAACGCCCTGATATGGGTTTATCAAAATTATCCTTGCGTGCAGCGGCTTGTAAACTGGCTATAAGAGCGGCAATCTTTTCTTTCTTGTCAGTTGCAATAGCTGAGTCCTTTACGTTAAACGGCTGCCTTGAATCGAGTGGAGCTTGTGACGGAAAATTGACGGCTGCCGTTGATGGCATCGACTTTTCATTCGGGTATTCGCTACTTTCGATACCAGATACAGGGAAGTTGTCTAAAGCTGCCAGCGCTTTTTCAAATTCTGCATCGTTGTCCAAATCCTGCTCGTCATCGTTTACCAAAGTTACTGTAAAAGACGCTTCCGGTTCGTGCTTTACGTTAAGTGCCTTCGGACTTTGCGTATCGCTATATATAGCCGCATCTGGAATTGAACGATTACTGCTTTCTATGCCTTCAATTTTAGCTTTACTTTCCGTAAAAGAAGCTATCGATTCTGATGTAGTATTTACATCGTCCTTTACGCTAACTTCATTACTGTTATCTATAGGCTTGTCATCATCGGGAAAATTAACCGGTTCAAGATGACGATCTTCTGTCTGCGTAAAAGACTCTATCGATTTTGCCGTGATGGCTATATGGTCTTTTACGTCAACATCATTACTGTATTGCGANNTCATTTGAAAGACTAACGGGTTCAACATGGTTGTTAACATCTTCTGTTTGCGCTAAAGACTCCAGCGGTTCTACGGTGGTATATATATCGTCTTTTACGATAGCATCATGGCTACAACCTGAATCGAGGTTGTCGCTAGTAATGTGATTGGTTACAGAAATGTTAATATCACTTTCCGTAAAATATGACTTTACAGTTTCATTTTGTTTGATAACACCACCGTTAGCGTTTACAAGCTGTGACAGTCTGCTCTGTACTTCCTCTTCAATGAGTGCATTTAATCGCGCTATAAACGATTCGGGCAATGCAGGAGATACTTTTACATCTTTTACTATACCATGCCCTTCAAGCGGAGCGTGCTGCGATCTGTCGCCCTGTAATACTAGCCCGTTACGCTTATAATAGGCCAGTTGTTTACAGTTGTCAGAGCAATACAATCTGCTTTTACGTTTCGCTACAAAACGCTCACTACAATGCGCACATTCCTTTTGCATATAAAAGACCTGGTTCTGTTTCTATAGTAACTCCAGGTAAATCCGATATTCCGCCAGCAGAGCATCTATATTCTCCACGGCCTTTTCGTAGTTGTCACCCTGTCTCTTTTTACGAATACACAACAGGGCACTGTTCTCAATTTGATGGATCGATTTGATTTCAAATGATATATCATTGTTGATAACAACCCGAAGCACATCGAGCAACATATCACCATAAACCGTAAAATGATTCTCTTTGCCTCCGGTTCTTTCGTGTGTCTCTTTGTCAAGTGATTTCATAGTTTAGTATTTTACGCTTGTGGTTTTACTATAGGAAACTAAACGTTCGCCTTCATCACCGTATCAGTATTCACGGTCTTCGTCCTCGTCCTCCAACTCTTCGAGTTCTTCTTCGTCTTCCTCTTCCTCTTTTTCCTCTTCGTTTTCTTCTTCTTCATCCTCCTCGCGCGTGTCGTTATAGCGATCAATCAGCTCATGAATATTCTCAATTATCTTTTTCTCGTAAGGCTCATAATCAACCGTAACAATGATGTCGCCATTGTCGGCCACACCATCTATTTCGTTGGCCAGTTCATTGTCATCAACCATCTGGGCGAAATCTTCCATTACATCCAGCGGCACATCAAAGGTTCGTGATCTCATTACTGTCTTTTTTAGTTTATCATTTTTTTACGCTTATTCAATTTTATGCGTCAGCCCCGTCTTTGTTTTCTTGTGGTATAGGTGATAGCTTCTGCCTGTACATCGTCCACTGTCTTGACCTTGCCTTTCTGTATCCATTCTTCCAGTTCCTGACGTCTGAAATAAAGCTTATTGCCCTTCTTAAAATGCGGAATAGTTTTGGTAGATGTTTTTTCATAGAGTGTAGTAATTTTTGATTTAAGAAAGTCAGCAGCCTGTTTTATATCAAGTATATCAGCAGTGTGAGAAAGGCAATCGTTACCCTCTTTCAAAATATCTTTTAAGGCTTCCTTAATAAGATCTTTTAGTTCGGCCTTACTGATTCCTGATAAGTATATTCCTTGTTCCATATATAGTTCTATTGTTTATAATGACGTTTGGTTTCTCACTAGGCGGCAATCTTGTTGTCCGTAGCCAAAGTAGAATCAGTTGGCAGTGTAATGCACGGCAGTGACTTCACGGCAGTATATTTTACGGTATCACGAACCTGCGCATAGATTTGGGTGGTCTGTATACTCTTGTGACCAAGTAATTTGGATACGGTATATAGTTCACCGGTGAGTTCTAATAGATTCGTTGCATACGAATGACGTCCTGTATGAAAGCGCATGCGCGTGTGATCAAGGCCGGCAGCTTTCGCCCATTTTTTGAGCGCATAGTTTACCCGGGCTTGTACAAGCCTGTACTTCTTATCTGTCTCCTTTACTTCCGGGAATATATAGTCGCCATCATCGATACCGGCTGATTCCTGTTTGCGGGAATGAAGTATATTTACTGCCTGATCGGACAAAGGAAAGTATTCCAGCGATTTTGTTTTTTGTTGCTCGAACTGGATAAACCATTCTTTCTTTCCATCCAAATACCGCTCTACAATATTCGACCACCGCAGACCATTGGTATCGCTCCAGCGGAGCCCGGTAAAGCAGGCAAACAGGAATGCTTGTTTGAATTGTTGTTTAATCGGGCAGGGAGTTGAAGCAAGCTTTTCAAGCTCCTGTATTGTCCATGCTGTGCGCTTGGTTTCTTTCTTCTTGAGTCGTTCGCTTTTTGGTATAGCATGCCACGGGTTACGCGGAATGACTTGCTTGCGCACCAGATAGTTTAGCGAAACCCCGATGTTTGTTAAATAGCTTATAGCCGAGTTTACCGAGACAGACTTTAACAGAAAGCCTTCAAATTCTTTAAGCCATTGTGTTGTGACTTTGAAAATGGGCAACGACTGTTTTCCAGCAAATTGTTTAAGCTTGGAGAGTGTCGATGACAAATTGTTGTTCGTCTTCTTTGCACTTATATATTGTTCAAAGAAGCTTACAAAATCTCCGAGCTTCATTTGCCTGTCCAACAAGCCGTGATTGTCTACCGTCAATTCATGCTGGCGCCTGATACATATCTCTTCGGCCAACTGGCGATTTGTCTTATCGACCGATGTCGGTTTTTCTGTTCTTGAATATATCTTCAGAAACTCATACCAGCGTTTCCCGCAGTGGTATATATCCAGATAAAACGATACTTTTTTCCCTCCGGAAATCTTCTTTTCTCTTAATGCTACAGCCATAATTTAATCTTCCCCTCAATTCATTCCCCTCATTTTACTTCACATATATAGTGGCCTATAAAATCCCCTTTAATATTGTTGTCTATTTTGTGCCGGATTTATTTCTGATTGATTTATATCTTTTCCTTCGCTTGCTACGCTTTGATGGAGATTGATTCAACCCCTGCAAGCTCTTTGACTTGAGTTTTTTCTGCTCTTTGTAATACTTGATAAGTTCAATCCCCGCGAGTGTTAAACCTCCAGCAAGTAAAATACTTTTTCCGGGATTCGCTTTGATCCAGTCTACGATCAACTCTAATACGTTCTTATCTTCCTTCGAAGTACCAGTGTCCCCTGATGCGGGCACACTGCCCATTGCTGACTTGTTATTTTGTTCTTGGGAGGTGGCACCACTACTTACATTACTTGCAGTACCAAAGAGTCCCGTAACGGTTTTGAGCGTTGCATGGAGCGCGTCAATCACTTCCCTTGTTTTGAAAGGCAAGTGTTCCCAATTATCAAAACTTGAATGTACACCGTGTAGCACATCATATTCCTGTCGGTCTGCATATATATTATTGATGCTTGCTTCGATAGGTACAAAATTGCTATATCCGTTTCCTATACCGGTTAAGATTGCCTTCCTGATGCTATCTTCATAGCCACCATAGCTCTGGTATATCTTTACTAACTTGTCTCTTACTTTCCGCAGCTTTTGTATTGCTGCCAGATTCATTTTTCTCTCTATAGCTTCCTGATCGGTCAGATAGGCATATCGCAATTCCGCGCTTACGTCCCGCATATTTTGGTGAAGGGAACCGAGTAACGCATTACGAATTTGCTTTCCCTCAGTACTGAGGGTATGATTCAGAAATTGAACATTGTTTCCTACTGATGAAGCCGGTTCACTCTTTATACCGCGAAGGGCATTCTGCCACCATTCATAGTCTTCTGACATTTCTCTGAAATCCGCAGCTTCAGTTGAGTCTGTACTGTATTGTCTGCTCTGTCCAGGTGACAAATAAGAAAAATCATTGTCTGAATACGATTCGTATTCATCCGGAAAATCAATATAACTCTCTGCCATATTTTAATATTTAGTGATACATACTCACATTAGCTTTCCCCTCAACCCATCACACTATACATCTATATATAGGCTAGTTGCTTACTATACTTTAGCAAAGATACGGACTTCCACCACAAAAGTTTTTAGGTGTAAGTCACGATATGGCCACAAAGTAAATATTGGGCCACAATTGGTAATTATTGGACCACATTGTCAAAATTGGACCACAAATCTTTTATCGATGTACCTTTATCAATCACTTTGCTCTTTTTCTAATCGTGTCCAGCACCGGTATATATTCCGAAAATTCAAATACACTGCGAGTAACACAATGGAAATCGCGAAAACTCACTTCTATATTTACTCTTTCATCAACTACTATATCATCACATATAAGTGGTCGACTATATACCTCGTCAAACATACGACACTTCAAAATACAACATGACCAGCTTAAGCAACACTTGCTAAATTCTGCTCAACTTCGACAACAATCGTAAAATTTCAACAACATTTTTGCCTCTATAGTCAATCTTGTATAGTCTACGCTTATTTTAAGCAGTTATCGTTACTACTCCCCTTTATTTTTACAATGCTTCAAACATACAACAACCGAGAAACCAAGCTTCCCCGTTTTGGTATACATTGTAATAACTTTGACCTACTTTGTATAGAAAGTAATAAAACCGACTGCAATTAAACTGTATAGCTGTAGCCGGATTAGACATAGTCGGATTAGACACTCCGCGTTTCGTCTCTATTCGTGTATGCCTTACTCCTGTACACCAAATCGTATATACCTTGCATTGATGTGCTAAAGTATACCCGATACACTTTTCGGGTATCAGGTTTCGTATTCGATTGGCAATAAGTCGTACTACAATGGAAATGTTTAGTACTTAATTGGCAACCTTCTTTTAAGCCTCCTTTACCATCGCTGGTACATAGATACGAAGGTTGAATGACGCGACTACCGTGATTTTGCCACAATGGACTGAAGTAGCACACAATGGCCGGAAGTAGATCACAATCGCCTCGATTTTGCCACAATGGGTACGATATTGCCACATTTTACAATTGGCGTTTTTAAATCCGGCTATAGCTATACAGTATAGCCGTAGCCGGATTAAACAACTACCAATCTAACTTGTGTTAGCCTGAATTGAAGAACCCGATATATTCATACTGTAAACATACTATAGTTGAATGGCGTAAGTACCGTGATTGGGCCACAATGGACGGAAGTTGACCACAATAGGGATTTTTCGAACCACAATGGACGGAAGTGGGCCACAATAAGGATTTTTCGGGCCACAATGGTGTGAAACATTTACTTATATGTCCATTCTCATTTTTAACAGTTATCGTTACTATTCCCCTTTTATTTTTACAATGCTTCAAACATACAACAATCGAAAAATCAAGCTTCCCCGTTTTGGTATACATTGTAAGAACTTTGACCTACTTTGTATAGAAAGTAATAAAACCGACTGCAATTAAACTGTATAGCTGTAGCCGGATTAGACAACAAGTCATCGGCAATTATATTGATGTTGGCATTATTATATAATAGAGGACAACCCAAATATTCCTGCTTCATAATCTCTGCTTTTTTATATATCTTAATCAATTCGCCCTACAATCTATAGTGCAGTACTGTCTAATTCTCTAATTGCTATACATTCTGATAGCACAAACCTACAACACCCGAAAATGAGGGTTACCCCATTTTCAAAACAATCGCAGAAATTGTCAGAACTTTATAGACAATAGCTGCATTCGGATATATCCTGAATGGAAAGTATATATTGAGAATATATCGGAACGAATTCTAAAACAATGAGACAAACATACAACAAATGGAAAGTCTGGTAGGCCGGTTTGGGAAGGATCGGGATCGATCGGGACGAAAAAGGTTCAAAAAGGCACGCTAAGTATAGGGGCTTATATAAAGCGAGAATCTTATTTAGGCGAAGTCGTGATCTTAATCTATAGTTTAAGGCTACCCGGTGAAGGGTAGCCTCGTATTCTGATGCTATCAATTACGCAACCTGATAGCCGGGCGAATCATTGTCGAATTTGAAATTAATCTTTGAAAAGGACTCTACAGCATTCTCTTTCATCTTGTCTCGAACCTGCGCATAAATTTGCGTGGTCTTTACATTCTTATGTCCGAGTAACTTCGAGACAATATACAGGTCGTTGGTAACTTCAAGCATATTGGTAGCATAGCTGTGGCGGGCCGTATGGAAGCGCATTTTCTTTGCATCCAGTCCTGCGGTCTTAGCCCATTTCTTCAGCGCAAGATCAACCCGTCTGTGTACAAGGTGTGTGCGGGAATGAGTTTCTTTCGCTTCCGGAAATATATACATACTACTCCGTCCGTCTGCCGCTTCACGTTCTTTCAATATCTGAATAGCCTGATCGGTAAGGGGCAAAAACTCAATAGCATTTGTCTTTCTCTGTTTGAAGTGGATAAACCATTGTTCGCGTTCGCCTTCTTTTCTCTTTATAATATTAGACCATTGAATGCCGTTGGCATCACCCCACCGTAAGCCAGTGAAGCATGAAAACAAATATACCATTCGGAACTGAGGGTTCATCTTGCAAGGTGTGTTTGCCAGTAATTGCAACTGCTGAATGTTCCACGCTGTGCGAATTGTCTCAGTTTTTTTTAACCGCTCATGAAAGGGCACCTCGTGCCACGGGTTACTGGATATAATTTTACTTCGCACCAGTGCGTTCAGCGCCCCATTGATATTCTGCATATAGGTCAGAACCGAGTTAACCGAGACTGATTCAAGCATGAAGCGTTCAAAGTCTTTGAGCCATTCAAGATTTACGGCTGAAATAGGAAGAGACTTTTTACCCACATATTTTTTGAGTTGATAGAGCGTGGCGGTTCGTTGATTATTATAAGCCTTCTTACCTAAGTGTTCGATCACAAACTCAACAAAGTCTTTCCGGCTCTTCTTCCGGTCTACAAGTGCATGACTGTTGACAATCATCTCATGCTCCCGTTGGGCTCTGATTTCCTGAGCCGCTTTGTATTTTTCTGAATCTTCCGGAGTCGGCTTCTTCCGGTTTACATAGATGTCGAGGAACTCGTAGCTACGTTTCCCATTCTGATAAACATCCAGATACAGGGACACTTGGCCGTTGCTGAGTTCTTTTTCTCTTAGTTTTACTGACATGATTTTTACTGTTAAAAGGGTTGAACATTTCCCTTCTTTGCCAGTATTGTCAGTGAACATCCCGGTCATAACATAGTCACAACCGAGTAACAGCCGGGTAACGAAAACTCCCTAAACCCCCCTCAAAACACCTAAGCCGACCGAACCTTTCAGGGCTGAAAATCCGCTTTTCCATAGGTGTTTTTAGGGATTTACACCGTTGACCTATATATTCACGATTTCTTACACGTTATCCGTTAATCGTTT
>DJFR01000044.1:0-123 GCA_002432545.1 Flammeovirgaceae bacterium UBA5867
AATGTTGTAAGCATACGGAAACAAGGTCTTCTGATATTCTTTCATGCAGTTATCGGGTTTTATTTGGAAACAGCTATAGCATCAATTTCTACAAGCATCTTGTCAATGGCAAGACGCGGTACG
>DJFR01000044.1:232-9354 GCA_002432545.1 Flammeovirgaceae bacterium UBA5867
GCAATGCTGTCTCAATATTACGAAGCGCATACTGAGTTTGTCGCCTGAAGTCGTTACTTAATTTTCCGGATGTATCTTCTTCACCACCTTGTCCGGCAACGAAAACAAATTTGCGATCTGCAGGTACTGCAACAACATGCGAGAATCCATAAGGTATAGGATCGAAGAGTGCCGGTGGGTTGTTAATTTGCTGCGCGGAAATTTGTGTTGAAATACTCATAACTATAAATGCAAAAACTAATTTTTTCATAATGATAATTTTTTGATTTCAGAGCTGGCTATGAATCAATCGTGCAGCCAACTTGCTACTGCTTTTTGGAACAACGGCAGCACTATATATACCATCAGCGGCACTGCTATTATCGTAATAGCGGCTGTTCGCAACGGTAAAGGTGTTATCTGTGCAAAGTAATCGCCCAGGCACGCCAGTAATATCGTAATGGTTGGGTAGATGGCTGTCCAAACCAGTATGGCCATCTTCCATTTTTTCGGAGGCTTCGGTGCAGTCATATATAGTATCAGAAAATGTTGTACGATGCACTCGCGAGTTTCAGTTCTTCGATGTTCGGAGCAACTTCAAGTCCGCTTTCGTCACGTTGTTTTTGGAATGATTGAAATGATTCCAGCGCGAACAGTGTTTTCTGTGCTTCTTCGTTCTGGTATACAGCAAAGTGATTAAAGGTTTTTCCATCTGCACCTACATACGCAGTATAGCGTATAGCCGGGTCGTTGATCTGCTTCAGATCAGCAATAAACTTGCTTACGTTTTCCAGGTTCTGTTGTGCGAAGGCTGCTTTTACGGTATAGGTTACGCGAATGATTTTCATACTGTGTTGTTGTTTAGTTCTTGGTTTTGTTTTCAGATACAAGACAAAAACAGATCTCGAAACGTGACCTGCTTTTGTCTTTTTTTTGCAGATCTTTTTTCGATTAGTATTGTCCTACCTGGTAGTTGCCCGGCACGGTAAGGAATGCGCGGTTAATACGGTTCCAGCTATTGATCTGTGCAATGCCCAGGGTTAAATCTGCGATCTCTTCTTTTGAGAATACGCGTGTGAGGGGTTCGTATACCTCGTCATCGATCTCGCGCTGACTCACGTGTGTTAACGCTTCGGCAAAAGCCAGTGCTGCTCTTTCTTTTTCGCTATAGTATGGACACTCACGCCATGCTGATACGGAGTGAAGACGTTGTTCAGTTTCACCAAGTGCTATAGCTTCTTTGTGGTGCATATCCAGACAAAATGCACAGCCGTTGATTTGTGATACTCTGTATTTAACAAGCTCCAGTAATTTGTGATCGATCGGGGACTTCTTTAAATAAAATTCTGATTTCAATAAGCCTTCGGCAAATCCTTTGGATACATCCTGAAGTGTGATTCTTGCTGTCATAACCTTTGTGTTTTTTTGTTTAACTACATTCATGACAAAGAGCCTCTTCAAAACGTGACCACTTTTGATTATTTTTTTAGGAAATATAGTGTTGATAGAGTATCGGTATGAAAATGAGTGTGTTATGAAAATTGATATGCTTCTTTTATCGAAAAGTGATTCTTTTATGAACCGCGATTTTAAAATTACTTTGAGTTGAAACAGGTATAGTATATAGAATCAAAATTCATGAGATCGAAAAGGATAGCATACGTTTGTTACGAAGCAGAGAAGCTTAGTGAGTACGCGCTACAGGAAGACAACATGCTTCTTGAATTTTTACAGGCAAAAGGATTGGATGTGCAGCCCGTGCAGTGGCACGACAAAAGTATTCGCTGGCAGGAGTTTGACTTTGTAATTCTGAAATCTCCGTGGGACTATCACTATCAATACCGTGCGTTCATGGCGTGGCTTTCGGAGGTGAACACGCTGGGTGTAAAGATTTTGAATCCCTATACTATAGTACACTGGAATAGTGATAAGCATTACCTGCAGGAGATGATCAACGAAGGTTTTCATGTGATTCCTTCTGTATTCCTGGAGCCTGGTAAACAGCACGATCTTCGTTCCCTGTTTGATCATTTTAAAACTGATCAACTTATTGTGAAGCCTTGCATCAGTGCGGGGTCAAAACAAACTATTACCGTAACGAACGAAAATATAGATAAGCATACTGCAGCTGTTCATGAGATGACGCGCGAAGAATCATTTATGGTACAGCCGTTTCTTTCGCAGATCTATGACGGAGAGTTGTCCTATCTTTTCTTTCATGGTGTATTCAGTCATTGTATACTCAAGAAACCTAAGGCAGGTGACTTTCGGGTTCAGCTTGGTTTTGGCGGAACAACACACCTGCAGCACCCAAGTGATGATGAAATAAAAGCAGCGCAGGTATTTGTAGACCGGTTTGCCAAAGACTGTTTATATGCCCGCGTAGATGGTGTGATGATCAACGGTAAATTTACGCTGATGGAACTGGAGCTGATTGAACCGATGCTATATTTTCCGGATGCTCCGCACGGGTTGAAAAAATACTACGCGGCTCTGAACGCCTTCCTGTAGTATATATAGTATATACTCAAAGTAAAGACATAAAACAGGCACAGGGTCCACAAAGTTTTGTAAACGCTGTGCCTGCTTTATTATACTGTAACAAGATCAACGGGCTGCGGTGAGATGGTTTATTTTTTGTACCAGCTCCTTACTGTCGAAAGGTTTCGGTAGCGTATCATCAGCACATACCTCTTGTGCCAGTGGAATTATATCGGTGTTGGAGGAAGTAATGATTACCGGTATATATTTGGTTTTGTTGTCTTTCTTCAACTGGTTGCATAGTTCCAAACCGCTGGTGTTACCGAGGTTGATATCGATGAGGTATAGATCCGGGTAGGGGGGATCAAGAACATCCAGACCATTGCCATCGGAATATACTTCCACAGCAAAACCATGCGATGCCAGGATGAACTGAAGTAGTTTTCGTGCATCCTGGTCATCGTCTATAATGATAATTCTTTTCTTCATGCAGAGGGCTCTGATTTTCGATAAGGTGTATGAGGTTATGGCTAGTGTTTGCCTTTCTTTTTCTGTTGGCCGGGGGCGTAGCTTTTTGCAGACTTGCTGCCGGTAGCTTTCTTCATCTGGCCGGGCGGTACCTTTTTAGAATCCTTATTAACAATTACTGTGGTCTTGCTGCAGGCACTGATTAAAACCAGCAGCATTAAAAAAGTCCACGACATTTTTCGTATTTGCTCTTTCATGTTTTGTGAATTTGTTTTGTTCAGATCGCGTTGTCCTGTCAAGCTCATTCTTTCTGGTGTACTGCGATCTATACCTTTAGCACACGATTTTCGTGTTACCCCCAAAGCGAAATCCGAGAAAGTTTTAAAAAGTCATTATTCTGTATCGGGAATAAGATTTTTTATATGTTTACCATACTGACCTTTAAAGAATTAGTAGCTTTTCATGGAAAAACTTCCCGAAGATGATTTTGGAAAACTGTTCCGGCAGCATCATGCAGGGTTGTGTAATCTGGCGTATAACATTGTGGGCGATTCAGATGCAGCGAAAGACATTGTTCAGGAGGTATTTGTAAAACTTTGGAATAACCGCA
Source organism: Flammeovirgaceae bacterium UBA5867 (assembly GCA_002432545.1). Classification (GTDB taxonomy): domain Bacteria; phylum Bacteroidota; class Bacteroidia; order Cytophagales; family Cyclobacteriaceae; genus Ohtaekwangia. Next base: position 3,771 of record DJFR01000044.1, read on the forward strand.
GTCAGCTTACGTTTGGCGAACAGATCAAACATTATCTGTTCAAGGCAACGGCTCACACTTCGTATAATCACCTTCGTGCAAACAAGCGCATTGCCCCTTTAGAGGAATATGCCGGACTGAAAGTGCTTGAGACAGCACCGGGCACAGAAGGAGTGGAGTATAAAGAACTGGAGGTACGTGCGCGGCAGGCGGTTGACAGGCTTCCGCCAAAATGCAAGACCATCTATATATTGAGTCGCCATGAAGGACTGAAGCACCAGCAAATTGCCGATACGCTTGGCCTGTCCATTAAAACCGTTGAAAATCAGATGGGTATAGCACTGGAAAAACTGCGAAGCGATCTGAAACCCTTTCTTAACCTCGAAATTGTGTCCATACTGGCCGCTATTGGCATGGGACTTTATGCTTTACTGATATCCTAAAAAAATATTTAATCTCCTTTTGGGGGTATACCGGTAGCCCGGTGCTATAGGTATATAACCAAGAGAAACATCAGTAACCATTTAATCTTATGCGTATGAAAACTGTCATTGGCTTGTTCTTGTTTGTAATGATTATCGCATCTTCCTGCTCGTCATATACGTGTGCTACCTATGTAAAGCATACACCGAAAACCAATACTTCGGGCAAGGAGGTTAAACTATAACCCAAGAAGTAGACCCTCTCTATGACCCTCGACAATCAACACTGGGAAAGAATATCGGCATACCTGTCTGGCGATCTTTCGCAAGAAGAAAGAAATGCGTTTGAATCGTGGCTCCAGGATTCTGATAGCAATCAACATTTGTTCCGGGAGGCTCGTATTGTCTGGGAGAGTTCACGGTTAAAACTTCAGTTAAAAGATCCGGCTACGGAAGAAGAGTTACTCAAACTATTCACGCGTATCAAATCAGCGCAGCAACCCGGAGCCCGCATCATTCCGCTTTTTAAAAATTCAACGCTCCTTAGAATTGCTGCAAGCCTTGCGTTTGTTACAGTGGCCGCATATTTCTATTGGACACTGCGACAAGATCCTGAAACTGTTATTGCCTCAGGTGATGAAGTGCTTACACTATATTTGCCCGATAGCAGTCGCGTTTGGCTGAACACAAACAGCAGCCTGTCCTATACCAGCGATTTTACAAAGGAGAAGCGTTCTGTAACCTTAAAAGGTGAAGGATATTTCCAGGTTAAGCGCGACACAGTGCATGCTTTCGAAGTAATTACACCGGCCACTACAGCGGTAGTGTTGGGTACATCGTTCAATGTAAAAGATGCAGACAGTACCACTACCCTTACCGTTGCAGAAGGTAAAGTTCGCTTTGCAGCGCGTGATGCTTCTGCGCAAGATAAAGATATAGTTGTTACGCCACGCGAGCAGGCTACATTTCATCATCACAAAAAAGCAATGGATAAATCGCGAAGCCGCGACATGAAGTTTGCAGCATGGCGTAAGTATAAAAATCCGTTGTATGAAAAAGAGGTGCAGAACAGTGCACTATATCTTTCAACAAAATATACCTGGCGAAAAAACCAGATCAATCAATCGGTAATTGAAGGCACTATTCATAACACGGCACTGCTGGCTACCTATAAAGATATAGTGCTGTATGTTACCTACTCGCAGCCGGGTGGCCAACAAAAAACCTCCAGGCTTGTTATTGGTGAGGCAGTAAGGCCCGGACAAACCATTGACTATAGAAGAAGGCTGCTGGATATTTTTACCGATACCAATGTATTGCATGTGAAGATAGAGTCTGCAGAAGTTGAAACTGGTGACCAATACTAAAACAAATGTTTATGAATGGTAATGAGCTATACATGAATACTTCCGATTCATTTACAATTCCGGAACGTGCCGAAGCCCTGATCTTGCTGGCTGAAAAAATCATTCAGCAGCATTCTGCGGAAGGACCACAAAGCCCGGTAAAGCCGCAGATCATTGCTGATCTTAACTATAGAATAAGTACTGCCAAATTACGCCACGACCAGGGATTGAAGTATGAACGACTGATGCGTGAAGCTTTTGCTGAACGTGATTTTCTGTTGAGCAAACAGAACTCCGCTACGGGCAAAGACGATCGTGATGTTAAAAATATCATTGAAACCGTTATACAACTGCTGCAACAGCATTATTCCGGTAAACAGGAAAGCTTTGTAAACTGGGGATTTGAAGCAAAGCCGGATAAATAGCGTCAGGTTCGGCTTGCGCAACCTCAGCCCTCTTAAAACCCCTAGCCCTCGTGCAGGGGTTTTTCTTTAAATGTGTTGTGATGATATGGATATATACTTTTGGTGTTGAAGTATATATAGGTGTGGTGAAGATAGATTGTTCAGTCTCTCGGTTTTGTTTTTCGCCCGGTGTCAATCTTGATTAGTGTTTCCCGAACGGCTATACGTGGTAATGTAGTTTTGTTCTCTTCTATATAGTCTGCAACCAATACTTTGTGATGTTTTACCATGGTGCGCAGCAGCCATGATATAGCTTTGGTAATTAATATTTCTTTCTCTCTTTTTAACCGATCTATATTTTCAAATGCCACTGCGGCCAATGGTTCGTTTACGCTTTTACGCAGCGGTGCGCAGAGCAACACCAGGGAAGCTCTTCGCTTGTGAATGTTTTTGCTCTTTGAAAATTTACGAAGCAAAGGCTCCCACTTTTTCCAGTAGCGCGGTACTTCTGCAACGGAGTAGCTACCCGAACACATTACATCTACTTCGGCCCAGCCCATGAGGTGCTCCAGCCATGCATCGAACAAGGCAGGTTCAAATGCCAGTTGTTCAGGTTTGGCATAATCCATTAACATGCCGGCCATCCATTTTTCAGTAGCAGATTTACCTTCTACCAGACTCGTGAGTACCTTGGCAAAGTCAGCAGCAGACAAGTCGCGATGACTCTTCATCCATTCCTTCGCCAGGATGCGCAGCACCGGGTTGCTGATGTCGTAACGGGGATGTGAACTGCCGAGGTAATTATCCTGGTGGGTATGCTGCGTTGCCTTACCGGCATTGGTGCGTATAGCCGTAAGGATATCTTTATGATGACGATCCATCGTAAAAACTATTTCTCTTTAAGATTCCGGATAAGATCACGATCCAGTTCAGGTCCGTTGGACAATGCTTTGCTGATCTTGCTTACAACATCATCCAGGTTGTGACTGGATTCTTTCAGGTGCATAAGGATCTCTTTTTCTTTTTCTGAAAGTGAAGTGTTGTTGAGGAGGTTGATCAGGCCCAGTATACTGCAGAGCGGTCCGCGTAATAAGTGAGAATTGATGAAAGCATATTCTGCCAGCTTTCGGTTATGATCTTCGAGTTCGAGCGTACGAACTGCTACACGTTCTTCCAGTCGGTTGTTAATGGAAGTGATCTCTTCGTTTTTATCCTTGAGCATTTTATTCTGCTCTTCAATTTCGGCAGTCATCAGCTTCAACGTCAGGTTTTGATTGACGAGCCGTTTGTGAACTGCGTGCTGCGTGTAGCCAAACAGTGATGCGACCGTGGCTGTGATCAGTGCAAAGAATACTCCGCTTACGGTAAACTGTGCCGGGTAGATTGTTACCGGGTATGAACCAACCTGCGTACTGACATATACTCCGTTGGCAATGATAAACATCAGTAAAAGTGTAACCAACACGATGGTCTCCATCGATCGTGTGAACATGGTAAGCAATAACGGAATCAGCCCGACCCAGAATACCCACGTGTGGAAGAAGCCCGGATTGGAAAGTATCTGTATCTGGTTAATAGCCAGGAGAAAGAATACATTGATGATAACCAGAATCCTGTGGCGTATACCAACGAGTGACAAGGTGAGGAGCAGGGCCGGTATAGCCGTAAGAATTACGACATATACCAGTGATATGTTTTCAAGATCAATCGCGAACTCTAAAAATATAGCTGCGAAAAAAATGAATGTTATAGCGATGAGGTAATACCGGAAGGCAATAATCCGCGATGCTTCCAGGCCTTCGGTATCGGTTTTTCTTAAAAAGTCAAGCATGTCGTCATCAGCCCAAGTTACAATCCCGCTGAAATAACTTAAAATTCTTCATATGCGCTAATAAATTGCCTGAGTATTTTTGTTCAATCGACATATTCGATCGTCTCCGGTGTCCGATGTTTCGTGATTGTTAAGAGTAGCTGTCCTATTTTATACCCTATAAACCCGGATGCCTCTATAATGTTTTTTTAATGTCGTATCCGAAGAATAAAAAAGTAAAATCCCGGAAAAGATATTTATTTAGCGTATTACTTTCGTCTACCCACCATTTACGGTGCGCTGGATGAACACTATGAATAGTAAAACTATGATGAAGGAAAAACAGGTACATATTCTTATTGGTTGTGCAGATGCACGCGACTTAAGCCAGGTTCAATTGGACACCATTGACAATGTTACAGAGGAGTTCAAAGAGATGGGCATTGAGGTAGAGCTTCACGTAGTGCGTGCAGCCGGCTCGTTTGTAACACCGGATATAGTGATGGATATTAAACGCACCATCGAACAGGCACAACGCAGTTCCGATGCCTTGTTACCCATCAGTTACTATATCCATATTCAAACACATGGTCACCTTACCGAAGATTCCAACGATCATTATATAAGTCACGTACACGACCTGAAGATTGTTGAAGGCTCTCCGCTTAACTGTGGTATGCTTGGAGCGTCTGCTGTTGGTGTCGAGATCGAGCAAATGATCATTGAAGAGAAACCTGTTATTGATATTCGCGGTCGTGCAGTGGTGATTGATAATGATACCAAGATCAAGTCGCTGCTACAGGAATACTATGCGTACGATGGCTACCTGGCAGGTGACTGGATCAGGAGTATAGATCTGCTTCGTACCCATCCGCGTCATCAGCGTACAGTACTGGAGAAAGCTATAGCGGTTGATCCGGAACTGAAAATGCTGCATATACAAATTACCTGTGGTATTCTGGATTATGCTATTCACTCCCTCATTCGTGTTGATGACGGAGATCCTTCCGTGCCCTTCTGGGATACAGTACAAATGGAGATCCGCAAGCATACCCAGAACGACAGAAAGGCGAAAGATATGCTGATCAACCAATCGGCTAAACAGAAGCCATTGGCCGGATTACTTTGTATGAGCGACCCGCGCATGTCATCACGACTGCTGGCAGCCAACTATTATATGCGCAGTAAAAATATAGAACACACAGGCGATTACTTACCCAATACAGTGTTCAATATAACCGGCAGCTCGTTTGATATACCGCAGACACCGTTTGGTCCGTATGTAATTGCAGGCTTTTACTATGCAGTAAAACACCTGAAGCTGGTAGACCAGATGGTGATGGGCTATGACGCTGACCAGACCGACCGCATCATTAAAAAGATCAAGAATGACCCGATCATGCGCATGATCGTGCAGAAATTCGATGTAAACCTGATACCGATCCACCAGGTTGACCTTCAGGAGGTGGTATAGCATTGGTATAATCGATTTGCAAAGAAGATTTTTTAGGTAACAAGCTTTCCTTATTTTTGCAACACTTTGCAAAAGTCGGCTCCGTATTTCAATGGATAGAATTTCAGATTCCGATTCTGAAGATGCAGGTTCGATTCCTGCCGGGGCTA
>DJFR01000103.1:0-10407 GCA_002432545.1 Flammeovirgaceae bacterium UBA5867
AAAAAAAACCGGATAAGGTTTTTTGGTGCTTTACCGTGCCGAATAACTTTTACCAAACTAAGTGAATTATAAATATTAAACTCGTATGCAACTCAAAGGCCTGGTTCGTTTTTTTACGATTTTGCTTATCATTTATTCCCTGTATCAATTATCGTTTACCTGGTTTGTAAGAAATCATGAAAAGAAGCTGGAAAAGCAAGCCCGCAGCTATGTTGACAGAACGCACCCTGCTGCTGCTGTAAAATATCCTTCTAACAAAGATTCTCAAACTGTATATCAGGAATGGCTGAACGAAGCCTATGAAGCGAAATTAGCTGAATTAAAAGATAGCACAAGCGATGTAACCGTTACTTATGGCATTACGGGTCCTATCAGTTACCAGAAAGCTAAAGGTGAAGAATTAAATCTGGGTCTGGATCTTCAGGGAGGTATGAATGTAACCATGGAAGTGGAAATGAGCGGTGTACTGTCTACATTGGCCAATAACTCCAAAGATCCCAACTTTACAAAAGCGCTGGCAAACGCTGATCTGAGAAAAGCCAACAGCGACGCTAACTTTGTAACCTTATTTGTTGAAGAATACAAAAAGTTAGTTCCCAACGGAAGATTGGCTTCATTATTTGCAAATTCAAGTAATACCGAGTTAAAAGCTACTGATGACGATGGTAAGGTGATCGGCTACCTGAACAGACAGGCTAAGGCTGCATTCGACAATACATCTAGACTGATTACAACCCGTATTGATAAATTTGGTGTAGCACAACCTAATATTAACCCTGACCCGGAAAAACAAATTATCTCTGTTGAGCTTCCAGGTGTACAGGATAGGGAGCGTGTAAAGAAAAACCTTCAGGCAAGTGCGAACTTGCAGTTCTGGGAAGTATACAATATCAGCGAAATATGGCCTAATGTTCAGAAAGCAGACGAATTGTTCTTTGCGGGTAATGGTGGGAAGGTTGCTGCAGATAGCGCTGTGTCTGGCGACACTACAGCAGTAGCCAGTGCAACCACAGCAGATACATCTGCAACAGCAGCCACTGCAAAAGCTGATACAGGAAATCTTCAGGCCCGGTTGAAAGACCTGGCTAAAAAAGACGCTCCAAAAGCCAACGCAGCAACAGCTAACCAGGAAGCTGAAGCAAAAAAACATTTATATGGATGGATTGGCTTCTCAGTTGATCAGCAACAGGGAAGACTGATTGATAATGGTATGATCGGCCAGGTATTAGCTAAAGATACGCTTGCTATACGCAGAATACTGGAATCTCCAACTGTTAAAAACCAATTCCCTGCCGACCTGGTTTGGATGTTTGGAATGCCCGAAAAAAAATCACCAGCAGTAGGTTTATACGCTATTAAAACCTTTGGTCGTCAAAAAGCCAAATTAGAAGGTGAGCAGGTGATTAATGCAGGTTACGATTTCGACCAGACAGGCAGAACGAATGTAAGCCTGGAGATGAGCAATACCGGTGCTAAATTATGGGCCGACTTAACAAGGGCGAATGTGGGTCGTGCTATCGCTATTGTTGTTGACGGTACGGTATACTCAGCTCCAAATGTAAATGAAGCTATCGAAGGTGGTCGCTCGAGCATCTCAGGAAGCTTTTCACAGGAAGAAGCAAGCGATCTTGCCAATATCCTGAAAATTGGTAAGCTGCCGGCTCCCGCAAAAATTGTGAATGAAAACACTGTAGGGCCAACTCTGGGTGCAGCAGCATTACAGGGTGGCATGTGGTCATTTATCATCTCTTTTATAGTGATCTTCACCCTGATGATCATTTACTACAATACCAGCGGTTGGGTAGCTAATATTGCATTGATCTTAAACTTACTTTTCACTATTGGTGTATTAGCTGGTTTAGGTGCCACTTTAACCGCTCCGGGTATTGCGGGTCTGGTATTAACTATTGGTATGGCAGTTGATACCAACGTAATTATTTATGAAAGAATAAAAGAAGAGTTAAGAAAAGGAAAAGCGTACCTGCCTGCTATCAATGACGGTTACAACCGCTCGTTGGCTCCGGTATTGGATGGTCACGTTACCACTTTGCTTACCGCCTTTATCTTATATTACTTCGGGTTAGGTCCGGTTAAAGGTTTTGCTACCACGCAGATCCTCGGTCTGTTCCTGTCTCTGTTCTGCGGTATTTTAGTAAGCCGTTGGGTGAGCGATTGGTTTACCAACAAAAACAAACACCTGAACTATTTTAGTAAGGTAAGTAACGCGATAGAGAAGAAATCGAAATTCAAATTTATTGAGTTCAGAAAAAGAGCTTATGTTATTTCCGTGATCATTGTAATACTGGGTATTGCTACTATTTTTAATGGTTTTGATTACGGTGTTGAATTTGATGGTGGACGTAGCTATAAAGTCGACTTTGGTTCGAAAGCAAATGTAGAAGCTATCAGGGAAGACCTGAAAGCTACTTTCGAAGATGAAAACCCCATCATTAAAACAGTGGGTGACGGAACCAGCCTTGATATTACCACCTCTTACCTGATCAGGGAGCCCAAAACAGAAATGGCAGATTCTATTGTAGAACACAAACTTTTTGAAGGCTTAAAGAAGCATTTGCCGGCAAATACTACCTACAGCCAGTTTGAATCGATCCATAAGAAAGAAAGCAAGAAAGTATTGCCTACGATATCTGATGACTTGAAAAAAGGCGCGTTAAAAGCTACCCTGTTTGCAATGATCGCGATCTTCCTGTACATCTTTATTCGTTTCCGCGACTGGAGGTTCTCACTGGGTACGATCTTCGCATTGATACATGATACTTTAGTTACTTTGATCGTGTTCTCATTTGCCAGAGAAATTGTTCCTTTCCCGCTTGAGATCGATCAGCACTTTATTGCTGCGATACTAACGGTTATCGGCTTCTCCATGAACGATACGGTGGTAATCTTCGACAGGATTCGTGAAGACATGAAGCTGCATCCAACTATGGATCAGAAAACCCTGGTGAACAAGGCCATCAATGAGACCTTAAGCCGTACGATCATGACCACCTTAACGGTATTCTTAACCATCCTGATCCTGTTCATCTTTGGTGGCGAGGTAACCCGCGGTTTTGCATTCGCAATGCTGATTGGTGTGGTTACTGGTATCTACTCCACCGTATTTGTAGCGGCGCCGGTACTGGTTGATCTGAAAGGTGGTATACGCAAGGACAAAGCAAAAGCTGATGCGACAGCAACGAAAGCCGAAACAGCTAATAGCTAATATATTCTTATTCAATGAAGCCGGGTATTAAAACACCCGGCTTTTTTTATTTTCCTGCATACCCAATTTGCCGATAAGGCCGTAAATGGTTATCTTGAAAGTTTCAAAACAGAACCTCAAATCATTGCCAGATGAAACAGACGATCACCGCCATTTACCTGATGCTCTGCACTGCCCTTCTTTATGCACAGAATGGCTTTAATATTATTTCCAGGCCCGGCGATAAGCGCGCGGATATTACCTATAACGGTCAGTTAATCACTTCTTACTGCTATTATGATTCTATTGCCAAACCCTTTCTCTACCCTGTAAACACGATTGACGGGATCACTGTTACCAGGGGTTACCCAATCGCACCACGCCTGGGAGAAAGAACGGATCATCCACACCATGTAGGTATATGGTTAAATTACGAATCGGTGAATGGCATTGATTTCTGGAACAATTCTACAGCAATTCCCGCAGATAAAAAACACCTGTACGGAACTATCAGGCATGAGAAAATTGAAAAAACCAGTAAGTCTTCTAACAAAGCGCAACTGGTTGCTACAGCCAACTGGTATAATAACCAGGGCGCTCATTTCTTAAAAGAGAGAACGATTTACGATTTTAAAGTGCAAAGCGGTGTAGTGATCATTGACAGAACAACCACCCTCACTGCTTCAAAGGAGCCCGTTGTTTTTAAAGATGTCAAAGATGGCTTTATTGCCATACGTGTGGCAAGAGAGCTGGAAATGCCTTCTAAAGAGCCCGGCACTTTTGTTGATGCGCATGGCAATAAAACTAAGGTAGACCCTTCGTCAGGAACTAATATCTCCGGCATGTACTATAACAGCTATGGTGTAAAAGGCGACAGTGTTTGGAGCAGTAAAGCTCCCTGGACTATGTTAAAGGGCGTTAAAGATGATAAGAATATTACGATCGCCATTTTTGATCATCCCCGCAATACAGGATATCCTACTTATTGGCATGCCCGGGGCTATGGTTTGTTTGCGGCTAACCCTTTGGGTAGAAAAATTTTCAGTAACGGGAAAGAAACGCTTAATTACACGCTTCAACCGGGCCAGTCAGTAAGTTTCAAATACCGCATCTCCATTGCATCTAAAGACATGCCGGCATCAGAAGTAGAGGCCTTATCAAAAGATTTTCAAAAGCAGTAAGGTTTATTTTTTAGAAGCTTTCTTTTTAGGGTATCTGCCATTAAAAGTGCAGTCCAGCGCCCCCATGCGTGATCCGCATCCCTCCAGCTCCTTCAGCGTTACGCCATTTTTATCAAACTCAAATTGCAGCGCGCAGGGGTCTCCCGGCTTTTTATAAATGATTGTATTGTCTGAAGTGATATTGGCTTCCCCCTTCAGTTCACCACTACACTGTGAGTTCTTCTCTTCCAGGTGGATATAGAACTGAACGCGTCCGGGCTTTATATTATCGCGGATGGAAATGATATTGCGACTGCCCACACCATAATCCCCCGCATATTTATAATTGCGGCTAAGTGTGTCAATGGGGTTGATTACTTCGGCATCATCACCCAGCGCATCTGTCATTATCAGCATAAATTTCTTAGCGGCACTGTTCAACACATATATATCATCGCCACTGATCTCAACGTCGTTCGGCAGTTTTTTGACGGTTTTCTTATTAATGTTGAAAAGCTTATCAATAGAGATCAGCGCAGAAACACCTCTTTCCTTCTGGCTCTTCATCACCGGCATGGCTGCTATAAACTCATTTTTATTATTGTATGCCGAAATAAACATCACTTTATTTTTAGCCGTAGCTGCCTTCGACATCAGGTAAACTGTTCCCTCCTGCTCGCTGAATTTTCCTATAGCATACAGTTTTGGCTTTTCAGCACCAAAAGCGGCATTTAATATACTGTCGGGAGTAAACTCATTAAAAATTTCGGCGCTGATCAGCAAGCTGTCATCTGTTTTGGCATACAAAGAGCTATCTGCATATACAAAGGGTAACTCGACCTTAGGAAAAAAGTCCACAAACTCCTGCAAATTCACATCGTCTTCCCCGGCCATTTTCTTTTTCCTGTTGCCGCAGGATACCATCATTATCATCATTACAGTAAAAAAACAGAGCCTGTATAGCATAATTGTTACATTATTATTAGCTACAAATAAACAATACTTCACCAATACTACCATAGTTTTTTGGAAATGACCTTTACCGGGACACTGATTTCTGCAGAAAGTTTTCAAATATCGAAAATTATTTTTAGGTTTGTCTAAATTATTATTTAGGCATGATCCGATTTTCGATCGCGGAGGAGAATTATTTAAAGACTATCTATCATCTACAGAACGCATCAGGTATTGTTGCTACCAACGACCTGGCTGCAGCGCTTCATACAGCTCCTGCATCTGTTACCGACATGCTGAAAAAGCTCAGTAAAAAAGGACTGGTCAGCTATAAAGCCTACTACGGTTGCACCCTTACCGAAGCAGGTGAAGAAGGTGCTGTAAGCATCGTAAGACGACACCGCTTGTGGGAGTATTTTCTTTCTCAAAAACTCGGTTTCAGCTGGGAAGAAGTGCATGAAGTGGCCGAGGAGCTGGAACATATCAGCAATGAAAAGCTCATTGACAAGCTGGATGCATTTTTGGGTTTTCCAAGAACAGATCCTCACGGAGACCCCATTCCGGATGCCAAAGGAAAGATCATTCAAACCAAACAAGTGTCATTGGCAACCCTTTCAGAAAAACAAGTGGCCATTGTAACACAAATCGGGAACCAGTCGCCGGAGGTACTCGAGATGTTGGACGAGAAAAATATTTCTATAGGAAGCCGGATACAGGTAATAAAAAAATATGCATTCGACGAGTCTATGGAAGTGAGAACAGACAATAAACACCAATCTTATTTAACAAAAGAGTTATCTCAAAACATCTTTATCAAAAACTAATGGCAAAGCATCACTCAGAAATTTCATTAAGCGAGGTTCATAATTCGGTAGACACCACCGCTCCTAATAAATCCAGGTGGAGAAGGATCCTGGCTTTTTTCGGACCAGCCTACCTGGTTAGCGTTGGTTATATGGATCCGGGTAACTGGGCTACAGACCTCGCAGGTGGCAGCCAGTTTGGCTACTCTCTGTTATGGGTACTGGTGATGAGTAATATAATGGCTTTGTTATTACAAAGCCTCTCGGCACGATTAGGAATTGTGCGCAATCGCGATCTGGCACAGGCCAACCGCGAAACCTATCCCAAAAAAGTCAATTTTGCGTTATACATATTGGCTGAAATAGCCATTGCAGCAACAGACCTGGCCGAAATTCTGGGCATGGCGATTGGTCTGCAGCTATTAACCGGCATGCCCCTGATTTATGGAGTAATGATCACTGCACTCGATACCTTTTTGCTGATCATGCTGCAACGACTGGGTATGCGTAAGCTGGAGGCCTTTATCATCGGCTTGATTTTTATTATAGCAATGTCCTTTCTCATACAAATCATGGTTGCTAAACCCGATGCCAGTGAAGTGGTTTCGGGTTTGGTGCCTCATATTGAAAATGATATTGCTTTATACATTGCTATCGGTATTATAGGCGCTACCGTAATGCCGCATAATCTCTACCTTCATTCTGCCCTTGTACAAACCCGCAAATTCAACCGGGATGATGCCAGTATTAAAAAGGCACTGAAACTAAATTTTATAGATAGCGCTGTTGCACTGAATATGGCCTTGCTGGTAAATGCCGCCATATTAATATTAGCGGCTGCAGTATTTTATAAAACAGGCCGGTCTGATGTAGGTGAGATCAAGCAGGCTTACGAACTGTTACCGCAACATCTGGGAAGCAGTTTTGCTGCCAAGCTTTTTGCGGTAGCGCTTATTGCTGCGGGTCAAAGCAGTACGATCACCGGCACATTGGCGGGGCAAATTGTAATGGAGGGCTACCTGAGGCTAAGGATCAATCCCATTGTACGCCGTTTGATCACCCGTTTGATAGCTATTGTACCAGCCGCACTGGTTATATTGATCAATGGCGAAGAAGAGGTAGACAGCCTGCTTATATTCAGCCAGGTTGTATTAAGCATGCAGTTGGGATTCGCCATTATACCGCTGATCCACTTTGTAAGTGATAAAAAAACGATGGGTAAGTTTGTGATCAAACCCTGGGTTAAGGTATCCGCCTGGCTCATTACTGTTGTATTGGTCTACCTGAATGCACGTTTAATAGTGGAGCAGGCTATGGACTTTTTCAATACACCCGGCAACCCGATCTGGAAGGCTTTAATTATTTTGGGAGCCATCGGTTTTGTCATTCTTTTATTATACACTACTATTTACCCGCTGCAAAAAAAGAAGTCTGCCCAAAAGATTACCATACACGATACACCCAAAAACCTTGAATTATCGCCGGTACAGCGTTATGGTAAAATAGCTATTACGCTCGATTTTGGTGAACTGGATGAAAAAGTGATTAATCATGCTTTGGCCCAGGGAACACCCGACAGCACTTACCTTTTAATACATATAACGGAAAGTGTAGCCGCCGGAGCCAATTTTGGAGAGAGCGTTGATGACGAAACCCTGTCTGATCAGCAATATCTTAACGCCTATGTACAACAATTGAAAGCTAAAGGATACCAGGCTGAAGGAAAGCTGGGCTTTGGAAATACGGTTGACAGTATTGCCCGGATCATTAATGAATCGAATGTAGAGCTATTAGTAATAGGCGCTCATGGCCACAGGGGAATAAAGGACCTGATTTACGGTGAAACCATCAACCAGTTAAGACACCTGATAAAAGCGCCCGTATTAATTGTACCGGCAAAAAGCTGATCATAGTGCGTCTTCTATTTGCCTGATTAACTTTTTCCGATCCATCGGGTAGCCAGCTTTTGACAGCTCAAAAGACCCGTCTTTTTTAATGATCACATAAGTTGGGTAACCGGTTCCCTTAACAGTTGACATTATACTTTTTGTTAGCTGGGCATTTGCCAAAATATGTGTGCCTTCAAGACGATAGTAAGCGATCAGCTTTTTCCATAAAGCTTCTTTGCCTGTGTCGAAGTTGGATACATACAGGAAGCGAACTTTCCTTTCCTTAAAATGCTTCTTAAGTGCCTCGCTGTTTTCGTTAATTTCTTTGCGGCAGGGTCCGCACCAGGTACCCCACATGTCTAATAAAACCGTTTCTCCCTTTACCAAAGCCTTAATTTCTTCAAAGGATGTCAGAGAGTCCATATCTTTTACAAATATCATTTTATCACTTAACACCCGGCTGTCTTTTTCCTTTAATATCTGAATAGCTGAATCCAACCGGGCCAGGTAAAGACTATTGGGATAAGACTGGCGAAAACGGCTATAAATCGCAAGCAGATTGTCTTCCTTGTCCCCAATCCTGCTACTAATAAGATGCGCATAGGCAAATTCAGCTACTGCACCTGAAAAGTATTTGTTGATAATTTTCTCAGTTAACAGATTCTCCGGATCTTCCCGCATTAATTTAGCGCCCTCAACAGCATTTTCGGTAGCATACCACTCTTTATAAAATTTATTAGGCTCCTTTTGCTCCATCTCCCATAGAGCTTCTTTTTCTCTCAATAAAAAATTACGGACAAAGAAAATATAATCAGGAGAGATTAACGCTTTTTCATCACTCATTGGTATAGCCTTTCTCAAATCCGTTTCAGCCTGCTGCCACAAGGCATAGAGCGATTCAAAATCAGGTCTCCTTCTCAGTTTAAATTTGTGATTTCCCTTAAACTTATAAAACCGTTGCAAAATATCATACTTCAATTCTATGTTACGTACAGTAATATAAGTAGCAGATGGACTGTACTTAGCGATATAGGTTTGTAGTGCAAGACTGTCCTTTGTTTTCTTTTTCTTTAAATCACTAAGCAACTTATCCGGAAGGGAGTCGGTTGTATAAGGCTGGTCATCAAAGTCAGGGATATCGAACTTTATTTCCTGGTTATTGCTACTTCCTTTCCCGGTTATCTTTAATTCATCACCCCCGCCGTTCGCCACAGTTAAATCTATGGTCAGTTCATCGCCTGGTGATATCAACAAATAAGAGCTTGTTTTATTCTTATATTCCAATTTCATTAATAACGGCTCAGGTAGCGTCAACAGACAAGCAGCTTTTCCGTTGCTTGCTGAAATGTTTACATGCCATGGCCATTCAGTATTCTTTCGGGAATACAGCTCTTTCAGGTTATACGAAGTCAACCGGGCTGACGGTGTACCTGATTGAGGAAAAATAAAATGAAGGCTGGTATTTTGGGCCGAGCAGAATACGGAAAACAAGATACCTGATAGTAAGTGTATCATTTTATTCATAGGGTTGCATTTAGAGGTAAGTTAAAGAACAGAGGGCCGTCTTGTTCTCAACAGATGTTTAAAACGGCTAAAGGTTTCTGGCTTAATATTCAGATAAGAGGCCAGGTACTTTTGCGGCACCCGCTGCAGAATTTCCTGGTGATTCTCTACAAAATTTAAAAACCGGTCGCGGGGTGACTGCATGATCAGGCTGGTTTGCCATTTATCTTTCAATACCATGGTATGAACGGTTACCAGTCTGCCCAGCCTTTCAAAACTATGGCTGGAAGCAAACAGGCGCTCCATATCTTCGAACGTTAATGAGATAACGGTACTGGGTTCAATGGCTTCCACAAAATACTCTGAAGGAGTACGGGTGTAAAAAGATTCCTGCGCCGATATCAGGTGGCCTTCGCGCGATATCTGTACAATATGCTCCTCCTCTCCCGTTTTATAGTATTTTCTTATCAGCCCCTTACTGATAAAGTTCATGTAATTTTCTATTTCACCTGCCCTGGAAATAACCTGCTTTTTAGCAAATTCCCTGACGGTGATAATAGGAAGTAATTCCTTTTTTACTTCGGTGTCGGTGAGCGGTACAAACTGTCGTAAAAATTTTACGAAATCAGCTGCAATTTTTTCATTAACGGACATACTCAAAGGTAACATAATTGATGTTTTATCATATAATATTCTAAAACTGTAACCAACAAAATTGTTGTTAACATTCTTATAGCGTTGTAAAGTTAAAACTCTATTGTCTATTGATGTATTTATCTGTAGATTTGCCGGAATCACAAATTCTTAAACGATATATATATGGCTGAAAAAATCAAAGTGGCTAATCCCGTTGTGGAACTTGATGGCGATGAAATGACACGCATCATATGGAAATT
>DJFR01000103.1:10424-20831 GCA_002432545.1 Flammeovirgaceae bacterium UBA5867
AATGCCATTAAAGAACATGGTGTGGGTATCAAATGTGCTACTATTACACCGGACGAAGCACGTGTTACTGAGTTCAACCTGAAACAAATGTGGAAAAGCCCTAACGGAACCATCCGGAACATTTTAGATGGTACCGTTTTCCGTGAGCCAATCGTTATTAAAAATATTCCCCGCCTGGTTACCAACTGGACAGCTCCTATTATTGTAGGCCGTCATGCCTTTGGTGATCAATATCGCGCTACTGATACCGTAATTAAAGGTAAAGGTAAATTAACCATGACTTTTGTACCGGAAGATGGCGGCGAAGCACAAACTTTTGAAGTATACAACTTTAAAGGAGATGGTGTGGCAATGACTATGTATAACACAGACGAAAGTATTTATGGCTTTGCACGCAGCTGTTTCAATGTGGCGCTGAACAAAAAATGGCCTTTATACCTTTCTACTAAAAATACCATTCTTAAAAAATACGACGGTCGCTTTAAAGACATTTTTGAGGAAGTTTATCAAAATGAATTCAAGACCTTGTTTACCGAAGCAGGTATTGTTTACGAGCATCGTTTGATCGATGACATGGTTGCCAGCGNNTGGGCTTGTAAAAACTACGATGGTGATGTACAAAGCGACACCGTAGCACAGGGGTTCGGTTCTTTAGGCTTGATGACTTCTGTACTGGTTACCCCTGATGGTAAAACAATGGAAGCTGAAGCTGCGCATGGTACCGTTACGCGTCACTACCGTGAGCACCAGAAAGGTAACCCAACCAGCACTAACCCTATTGCCAGCATTTTTGCATGGACAAGAGGTTTAGCATTCCGCGGTAAATTAGACAGCAACCAGCCTTTGATTGATTTTGCCAATGCATTGGAAGCTGTTTGTATCGAAACAGTAGAAGAAGGTAAAATGACCAAAGACCTTGCGGTTTGCGTTCACGGTAACAAAGTAAGCCATGGTGAACACTACTTGTATACCGAAGAGTTTTTGGAAGCAATTGACGAAAACCTGAAAAAGAAATTAGCTTAATTTCTGTCATATTATCTAAAATGCATCAATTTTCATTGATGCATTTTTAGTTTAAACAACTATCAAAATGGATACATCAATCAGAAAAGCCTCAAAAGAAGAACTCCCTGTTATTCGTCAGCTGGCTCTTGATATCTGGCCGGCTACCTACTCGTCTATTTTATCGCAGGACCAGCTGGCTTATATGCTGGACCTTTTTTATAGCGATCCCGCCCTTGAAAAAGATTTCGATAAACCAGGATATTCCTTTTTTCTCCTGGAACTGGATGGCAAGAATGCAGGGTATGCAGGCCTGGAATTAAAGGAGGATCAAACAGCCCACCTGCACAAGATATACCTTTCACCGAACTACCAGGGCAAGGGGTTAGGAAAGAAACTAATGCAATTTATTATCGATTTTGCAAAAAAAACCGGCGCTCACAGCCTCACGCTCCATGTCAACCGCCATAATAAAGCCCTGCAGTTTTACCAGGCAGTTGGTTTTGAAATTATCAAAGAACTGGATACTGCAATTGGCAATGGCTACTTTATGAATGATTATGTGATGAAGCAGGTGCTCTAAAGTACAATGTTATAGACTGGTTGAACTTCTGTTCAGGTAATTAAGCTTGTTAATTTCAAGCATAAATTCATGTGGCTCTGATCTGCTATTCAACACCTCTCCTTCTTGATTAATAATAGCATACCTCGGGATACCGTAAATGCCAAAAAGTTCTCTCAGGTAACGGTAGTCGTCACTGCTTACATAAACTGAATTTACCAGTTCCTGCTTTCGCACAAATACCTCATAGATCCTTTTAGGCGATTCGTCTTCGGAAGTAACGAACAAAAAAACAAAATCTTTACTGTCTTTGTATTTGTCCCTTGTTGCACGCATTTGCTGAATGTCCCAAACACAGGACCCGCAGGTAGTAGCCCAAAAATCCACGAAAATCATTTTACCGGCGTACGGTGCGATCAGCTTTTTAAAGAGCGCACCAGCATAAGACCCGGGCAACGGTATACCCTTCCCCTCGTTTTTCCGGAGCGCATCCTTCATAATGATATCGGCCTGTTGCCTGTAAGATGAATCATAAAGACTAACCTTTATCGTTTCGAAATAACTAATTAAGCTGTCATTACTCACGGACCGTAAATCAGGATCAAATGCTGCAATAAGCCGATGCAATCTTATGAGGTCATATATTTTGCCATTAGTTAGATAAAGTTCATTTTGTGCAATAGAATCCCGCATCTTATCAAGTTTCATCACTTTTTCCAATCCGGTGATCCATAGTTCACTGTCCGGCATATTCGCCGCTTTAGACAGTGGACCATNNCCATATTCGCCGCTTTAGACAGGAGACCAAATTCCATCAGGTTGATGAAAAAAGAAAAATTTTGAGGAATAAAAAGGCTGTTACTATTGAGATCTATCCGTTTGTTGAAGTTGTAAAAATCAGCCGGTAAAGGAACTTGTAAGACAGGGTCATACGGATCTTCCCTAAATTCTCGATTCCTTAGCGCTGTATATTTATACAAGCGCATCAGCATATTGAGATCTAATTCTGCGCGGGCCAATGCATCTGATTTCTCGTCTGATTGATGTGCCGTCAAAATCGAATCCAAAACTTCTTTTTGAACATCCCACTGTAGTAACGTTTCTGCCTTAAACTGCTCAGGCTTTACCTTCTTTACCTGTTTGGCCAGCCAATCATCATCTGTTTTTAATATAGGAATACTGTTGCGGATGCGATTCATACCCGCTAACGCACCATAGAACTGTACAGCGTCGTCATTTTCATTCTTCCTGAATAGAGGCCAGTCGATAATGATGCCGAGGGTTTGACCAGGTTCAATATAACATTGAAACTCCTGATCATTAAAAACTATATCGACTACTTTTGGATACCACATGGGAATACGGGCTTCAAAACGGCCATCCTCGTAAATTTTTACTACAACAGGATGTTGTACTCTGGAGAACTCATTTTCTATATAGATCATTCCTGTTTTAAAACCTTCCGATGGTTTATAACCTTTCAGGTGGCCTATTACGGAAGCCGAGTCCGTTGAGAAAAAAAGATCATCATTGTCATAACTACTGATAGGATTACCGGTATTATTCCGCAGCAACTCCACGTTAATCCATCTATTCACCTCCGGCGGTGTGGGTGTTGTTTTCTGACCTGAAGCAACATTAAACGTAAAAAGCAGCAGTAAAAAGTGAAACAGTTTGTTGGCATTATTCATAGTTCATATTTTATTTTGCTGTCGCTATTAAAAGTATCAGTTTAAGCATCTTGCTCACATAATATACAAATAATTACGTTACCCAAATATAAATTTCATTGCCTGTTACTCTTTGTTAAAACCATCAATATAATCGTTAATAAAATATAAAAATTTAATTTTCAATACGTTATTATAAAAAAGCAATGCCTAATGAGAATATTCCAATCTAATAATTGTAATTTTTACATTTAATATTATTACAACCCTCAATATATTTCAAAAAGATGATCAGTGTCATAAAACAGCTATTGTGCCGGCTTAAAATCCTGATATTCTTGTTACCTTTACGTGCTTTCGAAAAGCAATGTTTGCACGAAATTTTTAACTATAAGAATTATTTACAATGAGTACAAATCCAACCACTTTGTTTGATAAAGTCTGGGACGCCCACGTGGTAAGAAAAATTGAGGACGGTCCGGATGTTTTGTTTATTGACCGCCATTTCATTCACGAAGTAACCAGCCCGGTGGCTTTCCTGGGTATTGAAAACAGAGGAATTGGAGTAATGTACCCACAGCGTACTTTTGCTACTGCTGATCATAATACCCCTACTATTAACCAACATTTGCCTGTTGCCGATCCTTTGTCAGCCAAACAATTAGCAGCGCTTTCGAGCAATGCGGAGAAATATGGCATTTCTATCTGGGCTTTGGGAAGTCCTAAAAATGGTATCGTACACGTGGTTGGACCAGAAAATGGCATTACACAACCGGGTATGACCATTGTTTGTGGCGACTCACACACCTCTACTCACGGAGCTTTTGGCAGTATCGCTTTTGGTATCGGTACATCTGAGGTGGAAATGGTATTGTCTTCTCAATGTATCATGCAGCCAAAACCTAAAAAAATGCGCATTACCGTTAATGGCAAATTGGGCAAAGGCGTTTTGCCAAAAGATGTGGCTTTGTACATCATTGCCCAGATCACTGCCAGTGGCGCTACAGGTTATTTTGTAGAGTATGCAGGCGAGGTATTTGAAAATATGACTATGGAAGGCCGGATGACGGTTTGTAATATGAGTATCGAATCGGGCGCCCGTGGTGGTATGATCGCACCAGATGAAACTACTTTCAATTATATTAAAGGAAGAGAGAAAGCACCCAAGGGTGAAGATTGGGATAAAGCGCTGGCTTACTGGAAAACCTTAAAGACAGATGCCGATGCGCAATTTGATTCGGAGCTTAGCTTTAACGGCGCCGATATTGAGCCCCAGATCACATACGGAACAAACCCTGGTTTAGGAACCGGTATCACCCGTAAAATTCCAAAAGCCTCTGAAGTAAAAGATGGTGAAGCTTCTTACAAAAAGTCTTTAGCTTATATGGACTTCCGGGAAGATGAAAACATCATTGGTAAAAAGATCGACTACGTGTTCCTGGGTAGCTGTACCAATGGTCGTATCGAAGACTTCCGTGCTTTTGCCTCTATTGTTAAAGGTAAAAAGAAGGCAGACAATATCACTGCATGGTTAGTGCCGGGCTCGCATATTGTAGAAGCACAGATTAAAGAAGAAGGCATTTTAGACATATTAACTGAAGCCGGATTTGAATTAAGACAACCTGGCTGTTCTGCATGCCTGGCAATGAATGATGATAAAATTCCTGCCGGCAAGTATGCCGTAAGTACCAGTAACCGCAACTTTGAAGGAAGACAAGGCCCTGGTGCACGTACCCTTTTGGCAAGTCCGTACGTAGCCGCCGCTGTAGCAGTAACCGGTGTAGTTACAGACCCGAGAGAACTGATTGAAGAAGAAGCAGCAGTTTAGGTAAACAATGGCAATTAATTATTAATCAAAATTTTAAGTTAAATTGTCTACAGTAAAAAATTAGGTTAAATCATCTCAAATCTTACATTAAAATGGCTTACGATAAATTTACAGTATTACAATCTACAGCAGTTCCTTTGCCTATTGAGAACGTAGATACCGACCAGATCATTCCTGCCCGCTTCTTAAAAGCAACTGAGCGCAAGGGCTTTGGAGATAACCTGTTCCGCGACTGGCGTTACAATAACGACGATACACCCAAGCAGGATTTTGTATTGAACAATCCTATTTATAGTGGTAAAATACTGGTAGGTGGTAAAAACTTTGGTAGTGGCAGTAGCCGTGAGCACGCAGCCTGGGCTATTTACGATTATGGGTTCCGTTGTGTCATATCCAGCTTCTTTGCAGACATTTTTAAAGGCAACTCTCTGAACATCGGTATCCTTCCGGTAACAGTTAGCGAGGCTTTCCTGGATAAGATTTTCAAAGCTATTGAAGCCGATCCGAAAACAGAACTGGAAGTAAATTTACCTGAACAAAAGGTAACCATCCTGGCGACCGGCGAATCAGAAGGCTTTGACATCAATGGCTATAAAAAGCATAATTTGATGAATGGATTTGACGATATTGATTACCTGCAGGATATGAAAACAGAAATTGCTGCATTTGCAGAAAAAAGCATCTATTAAATTGGGGTATCAGAAATGATTGCTATTCAACTAGCAAAGTAGTATTACCTATAATTTCACAAAATGTAAAAGGCGCCCCTGGTCTCCCGATTTTCGGAACAGGGGTGCCATAATTTATAAATGGACCGGCGTCATATAGAAATAATGGACACTACGCTGCGCGATGGCGAACAAACCAGCGGCGTGTCTTTCTCAGCACAGGAAAAATTAACGATAGCTCAACTACTGCTTACAGAAGTAAAAGTAGACCGCATTGAGATCGCCTCAGCCCGGGTGTCAGAAGGAGAATTTCAGGCAGTAAAGAGAATTACCGATTGGGCTGCGGCAAATGGACTGATTGATAAAGTAGAAGTATTGACTTTTGTTGATGGGGACACTTCCATTAAATGGATGCAGAAAGCCGGAGCGAAAGTAATGAACCTGTTAACCAAGGGCTCACTCAACCACCTTACGCATCAGCTTAAAAAAACGCCGGAACAACATTTTGCGGAAATAGCCAGCGTTTTAAAGCTTGCCACGAAAAAAGGAATTAGCTGTAATGTTTACCTGGAAGACTGGAGCNNTACACTGGGCATCCTTATTCCTTCGGAAGCTTCAAAATACCTGACTGAAATTACGGATCGTTACCCCACGCTCCATTTTGATTTTCACGGGCATAATGATTACGACCTGAGTGTAGCTAATGCCCTTGAAGCGGTAAAAGCCGGCATCAGGGGACTACATCTCACCATCAACGGTATGGGTGAGCGCGCGGGTAATACCCCCCTGGAAAGCGTGGTTGCTGTCCTGAACGATTTTCAAAAAGATGTAAAAACATCAGTAAATGAAAAAGCGCTTTATAAAGTGAGCCGTTTGGTGGAAGCTTTTTCGGGTTTCAGAATATCGGCTAACAAACCTATTGTGGGAGAAAATGTATTTACCCAAACGGCAGGGATCCATGCTGACGGCGATAAGAAAAAAAACCTGTATTACAACGACCTGATGCCTGAGCGTTTTGGCCGCAAAAGAAAATATGCGCTGGGCAAAACATCGGGTAAAGCCAATATTGAAAATAACCTGGCGCAGCTGGGCATTCAATTATCTGATGAAGATCTTAAAATTGTAACCCAAAAGATCATTGAACTGGGCGACAAAAAAGAAACCGTTACCCAGGACGACCTGCCCTATATTATTTCGGATGTGCTGGACAGGCATACCATTGGCGACAGAGTGGTTGTGGAAGATTATGTATTGACGCATTCTAAAAATATGCGTCCCTCAACAACAGTAATATTAAAGTTTGAGGATGGTATTGTTGAGGAAAATGCATCGGGCGATGGACAGTATGATGCCTTTATGAATGCGCTCACCCGTATCTATACAAAAAAGAAATTACCACTGGCCAGGCTCCGGGACTATATTGTACGTATTCCCCCGGGCGGTAAGACGGATGCCCTTTGCGAAACGATCATCACCTGGGAGTTGAATGGGCGCGAATTTACGACCACCGGCCTGGATAGCGATCAAACGGTAGCGGCAATCAAAGCCACACAAAAAATGTTGAATCTTATATAAACCGATTTGCCAGGCATGCTGGTTTGTGAAATTCCACAAGCACATGCATCCTGAAAGAAAACCAGATATGAGGCCCATCTTCCTGATGCTGTTTTTGATCTTGCTGTTGCAAACAGGCTTTGCTCAGAAAAATGATGCCCGGCCTGCACCTGTCAACTCAAGATCTTTAGAAATATCCAAATCCAGAAGCCTGTTGCTGGATCAGTTTCTTGAAAAAGACCAATTGGGGGTAATGCTGGGACTGGATCGTATTATGATGCTGGAAGATGATGACTATGTAGCCCTCTACCCTGTCGAATATTGGCTGCTTTCTTACTGGTTAAAAGATTACGAGGTCATTCTTTCTTCCTGTAAAAGCCTTCGATTGGATAGTCTTGCCAAAGGAAAGCAAATCATCAGGATACCTCCGCAACAGGATTACCTGACTCCCAAGCTGATTGAAAAGTTAACAGCATCCAGGGACTCCCTGGTCAGCCAGATCAATACCGCCTCTCTGACAGATGAAGAAAAAGCATTTTTGAGGTTAAACCTCATTTATTTGTTACCTGACCATGCCACGCCAGCAGCTCAACAGCAGCAGTTAAACGAATTGGCCGACGATTTCCTGGCTCATTATTCCGAAAGCGATTACTCAGGTTTCACAAGGGAGTTTATTCGTATCCGATACAAAACCACCCGGAATGGCGGCAGCTATTCACTTTACCTCGGAAAATTTCTATTTACAGGAAATCTGGTTGACTATTATAAACATCCCACTCTTGTTGGCGTAGGTTTCGATGTGGTAAGAAACAACTGGATTTACCAGCTGGACATCGCTATTAATTTTACCAGAACCAGAACCGATATGCCATCTCATAATGAGCTGTGGCCGAAAAATTCAAAAGCTGTTGGCGGTTATGCAAAGCTGGCACTGGGCAAATATGTAGTGGATACCAAAAACCTGGCCCTGGCCCCACTGGCAGGCATTGGCATTTTTGGGCTCGACCCCAACACCAACAGCGACGAGGCCAATAAATATAAAGGAGCCGGCATTAAAACAGGCCTTGCGGGTAGCATCGGCTTTATGGGCGACCTTAAATTCAAACCGAAGGAAAATCACTATAGTAGCTTTACCGGCTACTATGGCAGACAAAACAATATTNNGTATATTGCAACTCCCTTAAAAAATAAATATTTAGATTATTCGGGTACCGTTCATAAAATAACTTTGGGGGTCGCTTTTTCAACAAGGCGTCTTCAACGGTCACTATAAAACAGCATTTTGAAACTTTCAAAGAATATATTATACTTTATACCCCTGGCAGTATTGCTCGTTGCCGACCTGATTTTGATTGTGCTCGATATCCGCAATTTTTATCAGCCTTTTGCTAATCCCGGTCTTTTTGATATAGAAACCGATGATAGCTATGCCGAAGATTTTCAGAATCTGAAATGGATCATCATGATGATGGCTTTGGCCATTATTGCGATGCTCAGGCAGGAAAAAAAATATTTTACCTGGATACTGGTGATCCTGTTCCTTTTCCTGGAAGACGTTTTTAGAATACACCAATCGCTGGGACATTTCTTCTACAATATATTTGGAATGACCACCGGCCAGAGAGGTAGTAAGATCATGGAACTTTTTGCAGCTGCTTTTTTAGGTTTTATATTTATGGCTCCGGTTTTTGAGGCTTATAAAAAAGGGGATGCGCTGTTCAGGAAACACTCAAAGGTGATGTTTATTTTGTTGGGGCTTTTTTTATTTTTTGCGATAGTAATAGACCAGGCGCATAGGCTGGCGATGATACAATATAACTGGAAATATAATGTAGTGTTTGGGTTACTGGAAGATGGCGGCGAGCTCATTACCGAAAGCTTATTAACCGGCTACCTGATATTTGTTGCTTTACAACAAAAGAAAGTTGAATTAATAAAATAAGAAATTGAGTGAGTTACCTCTTCCTGTAATAAAGAAGAGTTGAGCCTCACCATAAAATAATAATTAGAAACCCGTCAGCTGCGGTTAACCCGCATGGCACAAACAAAAATGCAGATGAAAAAAAACATCCTAATAGTTCCGGGAGATGGAATCGGCCAGGAAGTAACTGAAGTTGGAAAGAAAGTTCTGGATAAGATCGCTGAAAAATTTGGTCACGAATTTACGTACGACGAAGCATTGATTGGTCATGTAGCTATTGAAGCTACCGGCAATCCGCTGCCTGACGAGACGCTGACTAAAATGAAAAATTCTGATGCGGTTTTATTTGGTGCAGTAGGCCATCCTAAGTACGATAACGATCCTTCTGCCAAGGTAAGACCGGAGCAAGGGCTATTGAAAATGCGTAAAGAACTGGGCTTATATGCCAACCTGCGCCCCATCAAATTGTTTGATGAACTGCTGGGCGCTTCCAGCATCAAACCGGAAATACTGAAAGGTGCAGATATACTCTTCTTCCGTGAACTTACCGGAGATGTTTACTTTGGTGAGCGCGGACGCAAAGAGCAAGGCGCTACAGCGTACGACACCATGATATACTCTCGTTACGAAGTAGAGCGTATAGCACACAAAGCTTTCAAGGCTGCTCTTACACGCGGCAAGAAAGTTACGTCAGTAGATAAAGCCAACGTACTGGAAAGTTCACGTTTGTGGAGAGAAGTAGTGCAGGAAGTTGCTAAACAATATCCGGACGTAACAGTGGAGCACATGTTTGTGGATGCTGCTGCTATGAAACTTATTCAGAACCCACGCAGCTTCGATGTAGTTGTAACCGGAAATCTTTTCGGCGATATACTTACCGATGAAGCATCGCAGATCGCAGGTTCTATGGGTATGCTTGCTTCCGCTTCTGTGGGCGATACAGTGGGACTATACGAGCCAATCCACGGCAGTGCGCACGATATTACAGGTAAAGGTATAGCGAACCCATTGGCGTCAATCCTTTCGGCTGCTTTGTTGCTGGATATATCATTCGGATT
Source organism: Flammeovirgaceae bacterium UBA5867 (assembly GCA_002432545.1). Taxonomy (GTDB): domain Bacteria; phylum Bacteroidota; class Bacteroidia; order Cytophagales; family Cyclobacteriaceae; genus Ohtaekwangia. The sequence goes on from DJFR01000103.1 coordinate 20,688, forward strand.
GAAAGAAGAATCTGAAACGGTTATCAAAGCTGTTGAGCAGACGCTTCGTGACGGATACAGAACACGCGACATCGCTGATGCTTCTACGGCCCATGAGAAAATACTGGGTACAGAAGTAATGGGTAATGTAGTATGTAACAACGC
>DJFR01000103.1:20845-36493 GCA_002432545.1 Flammeovirgaceae bacterium UBA5867
AACGGATAACGAAACCATGAGCAGAAAAATTGAAATCTTCGACACTACGCTTCGCGATGGCGAGCAAGTGCCCGGCTGTCAATTATCAACCGATGAAAAGGTCGTGATTGCACGGGAGCTTGAGCTACTCGGAGTAGATGTTATTGAAGCGGGTTTCCCGATATCCAGTCCCGGTGATTTTCTTTCGGTAGTAGAACTGTCCAAAGCCGTAAATGTAGGTGTATGTGCACTGACACGCTCGAAGAAAGAAGATATAGATGTAGCAGGAGAAGCGCTGCATCATGCTAAGCGCGGACGTATTCATACCGGTATTGGTTCGTCAGATATTCACATCAAACATAAATTCAACACAACACGCGAGAAGGTTCTTGAACAGGCTGTGTGGGCCGTTGGATATGCGAAAGCGAAAGGTGTTGAAGTAGAATTCTTTGCAGAAGATGCTGGTCGCGCTGACCTCGCGTTTTTAGCACAGATGGTTGAAGCTGTCATTGCTGCCGGTGCGGATGTAGTAAATATACCAGATACTACCGGCTATTGTTTACCTCATTTATATGGCAAGCGTATTCAATACCTGTTCGATCATGTAAAGAACATCCATAAGGCAACTATATCTGTACACTGCCACAACGATCTTGGACTTGCTACAGCAAATACAATCGCAGGTTTAATGGCCGGTGCAGGACAAGCTGAAGTTACAATCAACGGTATAGGAGAGCGTGCCGGTAACACTTCACTTGAAGAGGTTGCCATGATCATTAAGACACATAAAGATCTTGGTTTACACACGAATCTTAAATCAGAAAAACTGTACGCGATCAGCACCTTGGTTTCGGACATGATGCGCATGCCGGTGCAACCCAACAAAGCGATTGTGGGTGCCAACGCATTTGCTCACTCATCCGGAATTCACCAGGATGGTTTCCTGAAAAATTCAGAGAACTATGAGATCATCAATCCGGCTGATGTAGGTGTACCAACGTCATCTATATTGTTAACAGCGCGTAGCGGACGTGCTGCCCTGAAGCACAGACTTGAATTGCTGGGCTATCAGCCGAACAAAACAGAACTCGATCAAGTGTATGAAAACTTCCTGATCGTTGCAGACGAGAAGAAAAGTGTAAACGATGAAGACCTTGTTGCCATCGTAGCAAACACACCACTGCTCGTACAAAGCAAATAGAAACCAAACCAAATCGTTTATACCTCGGAGAGCGTCATCGTATGGTGACGCTTTCTGTTTTTGGGGAGTCGTTATCTGTTATCCGTTAATCGTTATCCGTACCTCAACGCTGTGAAACTCTGCGTCTCCTTTGTGCCCTTGTGCCATTGGATTTCTTTTCCCGAAAAAGGAGAGCCAATGTTGTTAATCCACGGAAGAAAAACTTTACCATCAGTAACGAATAACGGTTAATAGATAATGCTTGTCGCCCGCGCCTTCCATTTATCGATTGTTTCTTCAGAGAGTTTATTTATCTTGAAGAAGAATTCTCTTTATGCAATCCTCTCTAAAAAAAATCCTGGTTGTATTCTTTTTATACATCAGTTATGCCTCTTATGGTCAGGAAATCGGACTTCAGCTTTATAGTCTGCGAAACCAGTTTGCCAAAGACGTGCCGGGCACGATGGCCAAAATCAGATCATTCGGAATAAAAGAAATTGAAATAGGCGATACATACGGATTGTCCTTTCCGGAGTTCATTAAACTCATTGCACAAAATCAATTGCAGGTTGTGAGCTATGGAACAGACTTCGAACGGCTCATGAATTTCCCGCAGTCAGTTGCCGATGATGCTCGCGCCTATGGAGCCAAGTTTGTTGTCTGCTATTGGATTCCGCACAAAGGTGATACACTTACCATAGAAGATATAAATAAAGCTGCAGCGGTCTTTAACAAAGCAGGGAAGGTGCTTGCTCAAAACGGATTGCTGCTGTGTTACCATCCGCATGGCTATGAATTTCAGCCACACGAAAAAGGAACGTTGTTCGACTATATGGTAGATACATTTGATGCCCGCTATGTATACCTGCAGATGGATGTGTTCTGGATCAAGCAGGCCGGACAAGATCCTGTTGCGTTATTAAAAAGATATGCTAACCGTTGGATCATGCTTCACTTAAAAGACCGCAAGCCCGGCACACCGGATAGTAAAAATGGCAGAGTAGATGTAGAAACTAACGTTACATTAGGAAAGGGCGATGTGGGCATTGATGCCATCATGAAGACAGCAAAAGCTATTGGTATAAAACATTACTTTATTGAAGACGAATCTTCTCGTGCTGAAGAGCAGATACCGCAGAGTCTTAGCTACCTGCGTTCTCTGAAATAAAAAAAAGTCCCGGTTTTCATGCCGGGACTTTCTTATTTATACTATATATCAGATTAATAGTTGAGCTTTTCAAGCCTGCTATCCATCCGTTTCTCTTTCGGAAAATATTCGTTCACCAATACATATCCTTCTTTCGCTCTATAAATAAAGAACGATGAAGATTTTCGTACAAGCGGCAATTTATCAACCGTAAATACTTTCTCAGGAGTATAGATAACAGAGCCCAGTACATTCTTGCCCTTCTCTCCTTTTTCACGATCGTAGTTGATGTAGGTAACAACAAACGTGCTGTTATCAGCAGAAGTTTGACTGAAGACAAAATCAAATCCTCCAAATGATTTAGCTATATACGAAAGCAGCTTGGAAGAAGTCACCAGCATACCCGGAGGAAGCGCTACAGGGTTCTTGTCTTTCTCGAACACGTGAACTTTTTTGATGCTGAAGTCAGCGTCAAACTGGAAGATGACCATATTATATACATTGAGTTTAACCGCCATGGGAGGACCGCTCTTTTTGTATTGTTCACCTATAGCAAAAACTTGCCCGTCATTCGTGCGGATAAATTCATGGAACAGTATATCGGTATCTTCAAAGGTTTCTTTGTCTTTGGTGGCAACCAGTTTGTTGATATCTGTTTTCCATGCGTTTACTTTTTCAGATATAACCTTGCCTTGCATGTCCAGTACTACAGTAATAAATCCCTGGCTTTTGCTTTTGATCACATTCTCGTCCTTGTTAAAGTACTCACCAAATACAATGAACTGCTGTTTCTCTTTGTCGAAGGAAACATCGGCCAGAGAAAGTTTATACTTGGCAGTAGCCATTGGCACGCGGAATACCTGTTTACCATCGCTGATGTTTTGCACCAGCAATTCGAAATCAACATCGGTAGAAAATATACTGGTACGTTTCATGACAAGCGATCCTACATACTGATCGTTCTGAAATGCTTCCGCTGCATTTTCATAATCGAAATCATCTTTCGGTCCATAATTAACCCAAACACGTTTCAGGGTATTGTCATAGAATTCAATCTCGTAATCGCTTTTCGATTCTTCTTTAATTCCATAGTATACAAAGCCCTTGTTAGGAACAGCCACGAGGAACGCCTGCATGGGTTCATGCCCTTGTGCTATATAGGCGTATGTGGCACCGGCAAACCTGTTTGTTATTTCTTTGTTCACTTTACCGGCTTCTTTCAGCGTGCGATCGTATGATATAAGTTCAAGCGATTTGGCACGTACATCATAGAAAAGAAAAGCAAACGAATCGCCATTGAAAACACCTTCTATTAACAGGTATGTATTCGGACGAACTATATTTACCGAGTTGATCTCGCGTAGGTTTTCATCAGTTACAGTTAGAAGATAGTTGTTGTTTTTTCGATCTTGTTTCTCCAGGTTGTAAAAGTTATAGTATCCTTTTACTTGTCCGCCCTGTACGATTGCTCCGGTGTTACGAAGCTTAACATCGGTTACATTTGTTTTGCTCAACGTTTGCGCTGACGACAACTGCCAGCAGAAAATAAAGACTAAAATCAATACTGATTTGTTCATGGTAGATGTATATGGTTAATTGTTAGTTCTTGAAAGAAATAAAAGTATCTGTGTAACAGTATAACTGGTTAATGCATCATCGCTATATATTTACCGGAGGGGAACCTGGCTATATATTCTGATTTGATTCGCGCGGGATCATCCTGACTTACCTCCGTATGGCTGCTTAGCCACCAGGCATATATAAAATCTTCGCTTGTGCTAAACGTCTCTTTTTTGGTCGCTGTATAATGATAGGCTAGTGATCCGAGCTCCATCAAACGTAACGTATGGAGAAATGTAAGTACGCGATCATAATTTTCGTCAAAGCGAGGATCGGGCAATGCGAGCACTTTCCCTAATTCGTGATTTTTCTGATGCAGGTATAGCTGGTAAAGACTTTGCCCGATCAATGCATGCGCGTATGCATTATCCGGATAATGTTCTGCAAGGATCATGCTTTTGAATAAAGTCTTTCCAAAACTTTTAAAATGAAACGCAGAGGCAGCCTGCTCAAACTCACTGCGTGTACGCATGGCGTTGTGTTTTACATGCTGTGTATCTTTCGGCTTTTGGGATTTTAGCTGCCGTTGCAGGGCTATAATCCTTCGCGCGCAACTGGGGTGCGTATGCAGGCTGTCGTTGTCACTATCAGAAGCATGCCAGGTAGTAGAAGGAATATAGCTCAGCCATTGCTCTTTGAAACGATAGTTTGTGAAATCGAAATATTTTTTAAGGTCGAGATTTTTACGATACAGACTAATGTCTGCGCTGTCAAGAATTTCGAGTGTGCGAACCGGGGCGTGTGTATCATACGCAGTATTCAAATAGTATAGTAACGCAATGGAGTCGGCTTCAAATTCTTTTTCGCGGCTATGGCGGGTAATGGATATATCCAGCGAACGCATCAACTGACTGAATTTGGTATACTGGCCATATTCACTTTTAGCTATAGCCTTCACCTGCCGCTTCAATTCTTTGTCGTAGTTAAGTTTGGCAAATTTTGCCATCTTAATATCAGAATGGTGCGAATGGTAGTGCGCCAGCTCATGGCACAACACATAGGCAATCTGTGCCTCGGTTTCCATTCGTGATAATAGTCCTAAAGTAAAAGCTATTGTTCCTTCGCCATAGCTCATGGCATTAACAGCATCGCTGCGAAACGCATATACCTTTGTTTCGCGTGGAAGTGAGGGATTTGCGGTATATATGTTTTCTAATATTGACTGAAGATAGGGTGATAAATTATCGTCAACGATAAAGTAGTCATTGTTGAATTGTTCGATAACAAGATCCGTCCGCTTGGTATAGAGTTCTTTCAGATAGGCATTTACCTGGCCCTTTGGTTCTGTAACACGCGATTTGTCGAGTGTTAGTTTTGTCTGCAGTGCCTGGTAAATGGCCGCAGGAATTGTATCCTGAACGGGTGAGGGTATATAGTTTTTTTCGAATTGGGAGAATACACTGGTCCAAGCGAGACACAGCACGCAGGCAATTTGATACCGGACAACCATCGGTTAGGAGTAAACTTATTTACGGCTGCCAAATTACTTCTTTCAGAATTACCGTTTTAGTTTATGTAATAAAATATCAGGTATAGCGGCTATTTTTCTCTTTTCGTAGTCGAAGCATACTATACCTGTTTTGCCACGCGCCACCTCTTTGCCGGTTTCGATATTTTCAAGCACGTAATACATATCAAATCCAAAACGGGTAAATTCATCAACAGCGATCTTGATTGTAAGATGATCTCCTAAAAACGCTTCCGATTTATATTGAATAGCAGTATCGGCTACAATTTGTCCAACGCTTCCATCGAAGCTTATCTCATCTTTAAAACCAAGGGAGCGGTAAAAGATTACGCGGGCTTCCTGCATGAGTGTAAGAATGGAATCATTGCCTACATGTGCACCGTAATTGAGATCGGAAGCACGAATGGTGAGTTCTGTACTGAATATAAATGTATCGGGGAGGGTTATTTGTATACGAGCCATGGCGTGAAGATATAAATTTCACGCCATGTATAGGGATTAAGCCGTACAGACAGGTTATGCTTTTTTAAAGCCTGCGTATCCTTTGCAGTAATTTAATACGAATGTATACTCCTTTAATATACTCATACCAATGGAAGCATGGTTGTGCCAGGGCGAATGAATGATGCCCGTTGGAAGGTTGGTCATCTCCAGTGAGCTGAGCTGAAGTTTTTCCGTTACCGTTTCGAAGCCTTCAATCTCTCCGTTCAATCCGCGTCCCAGAATTTTTTCGGAAGAGTCTACTTTATAGTTGCCGAGATCAGTTGTTTTTAGCAAGAGGGCCAATGTAGAGCCTGTATCGATCATCAGGTCGCAAACATGCGTCTGATTTTTGTCTAGCACCACGCGGCAATCGATTACTGGTCTTGCATCGGTAACGCGTATCGGTATATGTATATATTCTGAATTAAGCGTGGCGGTGGCTGCCGGCCGAAACGTGATTAGCTGCTGACGTGGATTAAGCTCTACTTCAAACTTGGTAAAGATGTCGTAGCCGATCACACCATGTACATTATTATATACTCTGAACAGATTCTGGTTGGGAATAATAACCACCGGAATTTTTTCGCCCAGTACGTCATCGATCGAAACTTTATTGTTTAGAGAAAGCGCACCGTTAACCGGCCGACCGGAACCGAGTCCTGAGAATTGTACTTTTTTATCTGGTTCAATGTTGAACAATTTCTGGAAGCGCTTGCCAAACAGCACGAGATTCCGACATCCTGTATCGAGTATAAGATTTACATGAATGGAATCGTTGATGATGACCGGTAGCAGGATGAGCCCGTCTATATTCTTGTACCGGAACGAAACTTCGTCTATGTGATCAGGTATATAAAACCCTGCGCGGTTAGGAGCAGAGAACGAGAACGATGGGAGGAACGAAACCAACAGCACGCATGCTGCAACGAGATTAGTAGAGAACGCCTTCATACCAGGTAGCTTTTAGTATAGGAAAGCTACCCGTTAGCATGGCGCGGGGGCACACGCGTAAAGGCGGATTTTGAAATATAGGGTAAAAATCGATTGCTGTGTAATTGATCAGGGTTACACTATAAATCGGTAGACATGTCGGTAATTATAGGGTAAAGCTATACCGCCAGGCACGTGATTTTTTAGATATAGGGTATAAAAAAATGCTGAAGATTTTTTTCTTCAGCATCTTTTACAGCGTGATTGTATCGTTATCGGACGATTTCTGTACGCTTATTTCTCTACAGGTTTACCTTTTAGTGATTGCGCCAGCTTTACCGCCTCGTATACATTTACTAAACCTCCGGTGCTGCTCAATTCACTGAAAGAAACCTGATCCTGCGAACCTGGTTTCGTTACTTTCAAACCGTCAAACTTGCGTGTTGACTTACGGATGATGTCTTTTACTTCCGTAGCATTCAGATCAGGGAAGTATGAAAAGAGTACTGCGGCTACACCAGCTGTGGCCGGGCTCGCCATACTCGTTCCTTGCAGATCTTCGTATGTGTTATCAGGTGTTGTAGAGTATATCTGTACACCTGGAGAGAAAAGGTCTACTGATTTTTTTCCATAGTTGGAGAATGATCCTACAAAGTTTTCATTCGCACCCCATGACGAGGCACCGATCTCTAACCAGGTTTTAGCTTCACCTCCTTTTAAAAATTTACGGTTCGGATAGTTCGATTCAACATCTGTGTTGTCTCCATCATTACCGGCCGCATGCACCAGCAATACACCTTTTGATTCAGCATACTTTACAGCTTTGTCAACGAGCTCTTTGTTGGGAGAGAACGCTTTACCAAAACTCATGTTGATAACCTTTGCGCCATTATCAGTAGCGTAGATGATAGCGTTCGCTATATCTTTATCGCGTTCGTCACCGTTTGGCACTGCGCGTACAGACATAATGCGTACGTTATCAGCAATACCTTTTATACCTATATCATTTTTGCGATTGGCGCCAATGATACCAGCCACGTGTGTACCATGTCTTGCATCAGGACCTTTCACATCGTTGTTGCCATAGTTCTTCTCGGTGAAGTTTTTAGGATCATCGCCTACAACAGTTCTGGAATTGAACGTGAGATTATAGCCATACTCTACAGCAACACGATAATGATCAACGCCTTCTTCCAGTTGACCAATATAGCCATTGAGTTCTTCAATGAATTCGCTCACCATAATATCGCCATCTACATTTTCCAATACTTTCGAAAGTGTTTCTTTGGCAAAGCGCACGGTATCGTCTGTGGCATTAATAGTAGCAAGCGATGATTTGCTAACAGGCTTACCTGTTTTTACTTCCAGCAGGCTGTCGCAGAAAGCAATGGTAGCAGCTGCATTTTTATAGAGTTCGAATTGCTGATTGTACTGATCGTATTGTGTTTTGTTGAATTCGAAATCGCGGTCATATTTCGTTTTTACTTTTTTCCAGTATTCATACTCCGCTTTATTCTTTTTGCCGACACTCTTCTCATCAACGTTTTCGTATTTTGGTTTCAGGCGAGCGTACTCACGGGTCACTTCATATGTATCTTCATTGACGTTACCGGTTTTTCCACCGATAAAATTCCATCCGTGTACATCATCTATATACCCGTTCTTGTCATCATCAATGCCGTTGCCTGGAATCTCATCTTCGTTTACCCACATGATATCTTTCAGATCTTCATGGTCTGCGTCAATTCCTGAATCAATAACAGCCACCAAAACAGTCTTGGAAGGCTTATCTTTTAATAGTGTGCTATATGTTTTTTCTACGCTCAATCCCTGAACGTGGTCTGCTTCCGGATCGCGTAAGAACCAATCCTGAGGAGCAGTAATTGTATCTGCTTGTGAAGTTTCTGTCTGAAAAGCATAGGTCGTGGTGCCTAACAGGCCTGCTGCCGCAACGAGCATGAGCCGCAAAGTTTGATTTATCATAATACGTTGGTTTTCAAGTAAACAAGGGTGCAATTTAAACAGTTGAGGTTTAAATAGAATTCGATTTACACAGGTGGTTTTAAGTTTCCGAAAAATGCAAAAGCCTTGCCGAACTTACTTCAGTGCCAGATGAAAGAAGAGGCGTAGGTGCGACAAAAATAGTAAGACCATCTTTGATATAGAATTCTAACCGCTACGCCTATGCTATATGTCTTTATCTCAGTGATATGTTTTTTCACGCTTTTTTTCTGGCAGGCCGGCAAGCTTGCAAGTAAAAATATGGAGTAGATTCCATTGAGGAAAATTTTCTCCAACTATATCCGTCAAAGTATACTATTTATAGCTACAGGAAAGGAATGTGCAGATTTGATTATTTCCACTCTCTCACCAGTCTGCCCAACGTCTTGATGCCTTCCTCAATGGTGTCGTCCCACGGGGCGCCATAACTAAGTCTGAAGCAATTTTCGAATCGTCCTTGTGTTGAAAAGATCTGCCCCGGAGCAATGCCGATGTTATGTTTCAAAGCACGCTTGTGTAATTTGAACGCATTGATCTTTTTATTCATCTCAATCCACAATGTAAATCCTCCCTGCGGCCGCGTCACGCGCGTGTCGTCCGGAAAATATTCTGATACCGCCTGCAGGTAACGAAGCGATTGTGTATGCAAGGCTTTGCGCAAATGACGGAGGTGTAACTCGTATCGACCGTTACTTAAAAAATTAGCTATAGCAGCCTGCGATAAGGTGTTGGTAGAGACAGAGTGCATCCGCTTCAAGCGCATTACACGCTCCTTAAATTTACCCGGTATAGTCCAGCCGATGCGATACCCGGGTGCAAGAGATTTGGAGAATGATGCACAATGCAGCACAAGTCCTTTTTTATCAAAAGTTTTACAAGTCTTCGGTCGGGTCTTGCCGAAATATAGCTCACCATATATATCGTCTTCAATCAGCGGTATATCTTTCTTGGCAAGCATATCTACCAGTTTCTTCTTGCGATCGTCTGGCATACAGCTGCCGAGCGGATTGTTAAAGTTATTTACGAACAAACAGGCTTTAATATCAAAGCGCGGTATAGCTTGTTCTAGATAATCTATATCTATACCCAACAGCGGATCCGTTGGTATCTCCACCACTTTTAACCCATGACTTTCCATTACCTGGAAGATCGCGTAGTATGTTGGTGTTTCAATAGCTACTGTATCGCCCGGCTTCGTAACGGCCTTTATGCAGAGCGACATCGCTTCAACAGCTCCGGCAGTAACCACTATATCATCTTCACTTGGTGCACCACCCCAGTTAAAGGCTTGTCGCGCAATCTGTTTTCGAAGTGCCGCATTACCCTGTACATTTTCGTAGTTTAAACAACACGTTGGCGATTCGCGTATAGCCTGCAACGTAGCTTTATTCAGTTTGGCCGTTGGTAACAATTTAATAGAAGGTGTAGCCAGCGAGAAATTGATAACACCCTTTGCATTGAGATCGCGGTATACACTGTTGATCATATCATCAACACTCACCGGTACGGCATCGTCAGATGGTTCGCATACCTGCGGTATATCCAGCGTATGTTCGCGCGAGTACTTAACATAGTATCCCGACTGCGGACGTGCTTCTATCAACCCCTTGCTTTCCAAAAGATAGTATGCCTGAAATGCAGTACTCAGACTTATACCCTGCTCTTTACTAAGCGCCCGTACCGATAAAAGTTTATCGCCTACCTTCAGCACCTTCTTCTCAATAAGCGATTCAATCCGCTCGGCAACCTCGGTATATTTGTGATCGGTTTTTACTTCGAGTACGTCTTTCATAAAATAGTTTTGAGCTTCGAGTTTCGAGCTGCGCGAATTTTTTAAGGCTACTGGCTGCAAGCTTCCGGCCGCAGGAAATACGTAGCAACCAGCAGTAAAGTTTTTGACAGAAAATCTACCAGCAGCCAGCAGCTGGTAACCAGCAGCCATTTCAAGCGCAGCTAATTTAGCATTGTTTTCACTTGTAACAACGAACAAATGTTTTACGTTTGGTTTCGTTAGTTAACCGCGCTCTTTTTTGAAACAGCTTCATCAGGCAATAGAGAATCATTTTGCGTTGCATGGTTCGGAAACGAAATTTATGTCGTTTGTAAAACAGTTTGTGCTGTTTGGATATCTGCAGGCTGTTTCGTGCATTTTTCCGGTGCTGATTTTTATTTCGCTTGCGTTCTCATCCGCTCTGCATCTGGGCATACCACGTTACGATCTTTTATTGATTGTATGCATCATCGCGCAGGTTATTATGTATAGAATTGGTCTTGAAACACGCGATGAAGTTTTGGTGATCACGCTTTTTCACCTGTTGGGATTAGTGATGGAGCTCCATAAAGTGCATCACGGCTCGTGGTCGTATCCGGAAGATGCCTATACTAAAATAATGGGTGTGCCGTTGTACGCAGGTTTCATGTACGCCAGTGTAGGAAGCTATATCTGCCAGGCATGGCGAAATCTTAGGCTCGATACGGTACATTGGCCCAATAGTATATATGCTATCGCGATTGGTGCAGCTATATATCTTAACTTTTTCACCAATGCCTTTATTGCTGATGTGCGACTTTATATCGCGCTGGTGTTAATCGTAATTTTCCGGAAGACCAAATTCTCCTTTCAACTGCATCAGAAAATATACTATATATCGGCACTGCTTTCTTTTGCTATTATCGGTTTCTTTATATGGCTTGCCGAAAACATTGCTACCTTCTTTGACGCATGGAAGTATGCCTACCAGCACACAGGATGGCAAATGGTTACTTGGCACAAAATTACATCCTGGAGCTTGTTGGTAATTGTAAGTATAATTATTGTTGGTGAGTTGAAGCGGTTGAAGGAGAAGCGATTTAATTAGCGGGTTGAGAGAATTATAGTTGTAACAAAGATACTGTTCCCGGAAATCTGGGTATCCTCCGACCAGCGGACGATTTTCAACGATAAACCGTCAAAATAATAAACCATCAACTCCCTGTAAAGTAGTAAATTGCATATCCCGAAATGTTTGTGCACGGGCATTTCAATTTACTTTACAGCTATGAGACAGGCTCTTACCTCCCGGACCCTTATCCTCACCACGGTGTTGCTGTTGCTCACGACAGTATCTGGCTGTGACAAAAGCAGAACCTTTAGTGTTCGTACCGAAACTATAAAAATAGAATCACTCGATCAGATTGTACTGGTGGCCGATGCTGTAGTAAAGCCGCTGCTCTATACAAATGTATCCGGTCTTGAAAAACTTCCTGTACGCAAGGCGAAAGCTAAATTTATATCGGCCGTACTTCCATCTATACTTGTTGCCAAGCATGAGATCGCCCAACGCAGAATAAGGATCGAAGCCCTTCGTGAGAAAAAAAGGTGGAACGAAAATGACAGCGCACTCTATATCGACATGAAGAATCGCTATCGTGCTAAAGATATAGATGACCTGCTGGTGCGAACACATACATTGCCAACAAGTATAGTATTGGCGCAGGCTGCTGTGGAAAGTGGTTGGGGTAAATCACGATTCTTTTTACAGGCTAATAATTTATTTGGTGTGTGGTCGTTCAACACAAACGAATCACGCATCGTAGCGAGACGCACGCGCGAGAACAAGCGTATATACCTGCGCGCGTACCCTGATATGTCGAAGTCAATTATAGACTACTTTGAAATTCTGGCACGGTCACGTTCGTATAAAAGTCTGCGCGAAGCGCGAAAGCAAACCGAAGACCCATTGGAACTGCTGCCACACCTGAAGAATTACTCCGAACGAAGAACAGCCTATACCAATCAGTTAAAAAAAATTATCCTTCGTAACAATCTCAAGCAATTTGATGCTTACATGATTGATCCGCAGTACCTGATTGAAGATTGATCTTCATTGTATATTTCCCTTTCATCATATCCCTCTCGCTATGCCGCGTTTCCATATTTCGCTCTTGTTAATTCTTGTCCTTTCATGTTCGGGCAAACCGGCATCGAATGAGACCATGGAAGGCGCTATAGCTAGCGATAAAGAAGTTGTTTGTTTTATATACCATCGCTTTGGCGATTCACGCTATCCGTCTACCAATACACCGGTCAAAGATTTTGAAGCACATCTTGCATATCTGAAGAAGAATAATTTTCAGCTGCTTACTTTTTCAGAAGCAATAGAATATCTGAAGTCTGATAAACCTGCACGTAAAACAGCAGTGATCACGATTGATGACGCCTACAAAACATTCTACGATCGTGGACTTCCGCTATTAAAAAAATATAATGTGCCGGCTACGCTTTTTATTAATACCAAAACGGTTGGCGGTGGCGACTATATGAGCTGGACGCAGCTGGAAGAATCGGTGAAGCATAATGTGGAGATTGGTAATCATACGCATTCGCACAACTTCTTCCTCAATCAGCCGGCCGCAACACGATACAAAACCTTTAAAGATGAAATAGAATTAAGCCAGACTATCATCAATGAAAAAATGAACATCAGGCCTGTTATATTTTCATTTCCCTACGGTGAGTTTGATACAAAGATGAAAGACATTGTAAAGGAAGCCGGATTTATAGCGGCAGCAGCGCAGAACTCCGGAGTTATATATAGTGGAGGTGATCTGTTTGAATGTCCACGCTTCCCCATGTCTGAATCGTACTCTGCCCAAGACAAGTTCATAGAAAAGGCGTCCATGAAAGCATTGCGTATAAGCAAGCGTTCACCAGATGACTATATCATGCCGAAGGGTAACCGGCCAACATTAACCTTAACGTTTGACGGGGATGGGCTAAAGCTGGATCAGCTGCAATGCTTTGTTCAAGGCGGTGAATGTGAGCTCAAAGTTGTCGACAAGCAAAAAGTAGCAGTAACGCTACAGGCAGCAAAACCAATGACGAAGAAACGAAGAACACTCTACACGATAACAGCGCCTGATAAACAAGGCGTGTGGCATTGGTATAGTCACCTGTGGATTGATGCCGCTATAGATTAATTTCTATTGGGCAGCAGCGCAGCTACGGAATATAAAATTTTGCTTTTGCCAAACTACCGGCCTTGCGGTTTACATCGCAATGCGTTGCGGTGTAAATAAATTTGCTTTGAAAATATATTTCAATTTTGGCCATCCTATAGGAACTAATCTGCGTTTAACTAGGTGAAATTCGAAATGAGCCTCCGGCAGAAAAATAAATATATAGAAAGCCGGTTTCCTGCAGAGTATATTTCGAATTGAGTAAAAGAATTATAGCTACGTCCATGTAAAGAGTACACCAGTTGTAAAACAAGTAAGCCGAATAAAAGGCGAATCTTATTTCTCTCTTTCTTTTTCAAGTATACATTTTAAAATAAAATATGATTAGACTGACAATTGCGGTCGGGTTTCTGGCCGTGTTCGGTATAGTAGGCTATGTGATAGTACTACTGCTGACAAATTATTTCCAGGAGAAAAGTAAACCTAATAATAACAAATCTAACCAAACAACTAATTAATATGAATCCATCACTTAAACCGAAAATTATTCTTGCTGTCGTGCTCATCATCAGTATGGTGTTGTTCCTTATCGTCAATCCATTTTCATGGAATGATGCGGGTAACCGTACCGTTGTAGAACGTACTACCGGTGAACAGATCGTGCAGTTTGCGCCTGGTATATTTTATGCCGGCTTCTTTGCCAAAGAGAAAGAATGGCCCAACCAGATCTCGGTTACATACCAGGATGAAAATCCAAAACTCGACCTCGAAGACAACGGTATAGAGGTAGGTAAGATCATGATCCGTTTTAGCGATGCTACCACGGCAGATGTAAAAGGTATTACTCAGTTTATACTGCCATCAGATGAAAAGGAAATGATCCTGATTCACAACACGCACCGTACACCGCAGTCGCTCGTGGTAAAGCGACTTGCTCCTTATACCAAAGAGTGTTTGCAATCATCCGCTCAGTTAATGAGCAGTGAGAAACACTACGGAGGCGGACGTGCGCAGATGGCGCAGGACTTTATGGACCAGCTGAAGGAGGGTGTATACTTGCTGAAGACAGAAGAGAATGTAGTATTTGATTCGCTTGAACAAGAGAAGAAGAGAATATACCAGACTGAAATTCAGTACGACAAAAAAGATGGTGGTCCGAAACGTAAACTGTCTTCTATAAAAGAGTATGGTATAACCGTAGCCGATGCTGCGATTACCGATGTTGACTACGAAGATAAAGTTGACCAGAAGCTTACCAAGATCATCGATGCCGTTACCAAGTCGTCTATCTCCAAGCAAGAGTTGATGACAGCCCAGCAGCAAACCTTAACAGCAAAAGCGAAAGGTGAGCAGGCACTGGTTGAGATCGAGTATCAACAGAAGCAGGATCAGATCAAACAAGTCGTAGAAGCGGAAACAAAAGTGAAGGTTGCTGAGCAAGACAAGCAACAGCAGAAGATCGCCTATGAAGGCGCTATACTGGAGTCTAAGAAAATTAAGGAGCTCGCAGATGCCCAGGCATACGCACGCGCTAAAATAATGCAGGCTGACGGTGCGTTGGAAATGAAACTGAAAGCACAGGTAGAAGTACAGAAAGTGTGGGCCGATGCCTTTAGTAAATATACCGGTGCCATCGTACCACAGATACAAACTGGTGGTACAGGCACAACCAACGGTGCATTGAACTTTATGGACTTGATGACAGCCAAAACAGCCAAAGACTTCGCGCTCGACCTGAAGAACAAAAACTAACAGCGCAACATCTATACTATATATTCAAAAGGGCGGAAGCAATTCCGCCCTTTTTTTATTTCCACTAACTATACACCCCCCCCCACGCCAGCCATTCCATTTTTCATCACCCCCAACTCCCACACCCCTTACTTCTTACTTCTTACTTCT
>DJFR01000103.1:36510-42069 GCA_002432545.1 Flammeovirgaceae bacterium UBA5867
AACTGATCTGGTCAAAATAAACAAAACTGAAACTGTTTTTTTTACGTAATAACTTCAAGATTTGAGTCACAGTTCACACACTTTTAACCCTACGTCCTTGAAAAAAGAATTACTATTCGCGTACATTGCCTTGGCTGCTATCTGCATCATCTGGGGAACTACCTATTTGGTGATGCGAATGGCTGTTGTTGAATTCCCTCCGTTCTTGTTCGTTTCGGTTCGTCAAATCATTGCCGGACTGATCCTTGCAGGCTTCATGCTTACTATTGGTAAGGTAAAATTACCGGCAGGCAACGCATACCTTATACGCCAGGCTATCGCGGGTTTCTTTATGATCACACTTGGTAACGGTTTGGTAGCGTGGGCCGAAGTACATATACCCAGCGGTGTTGCTGCGGTGATCTGTTCACTCATGCCAGTCACAGTAATTCTGATTAACCTCTCTATTAATAAAGACGAACGCCCAACGGTGCCCATTATGCTTGGTGTAGCCATCGGTATGGTTGGTATTGTACTCATCTTCAGTGAACACATCAGCGAGTTTACACGCATTGAATATATACTGGGTATCATCGTAACGTTTGTAGCCGTATTGAGTTGGGCAAGTGCGAGTATATGGATGAAGAAACACAACACCGAAAATTCAAATCCATTTCTCAATGCAGGCCTGCAGATGTTCTTCGGAGGAGTATGGATGATTCCGTTGTCGCTGATTTTCGATGATCTGAGTGCTGTACATTGGACACCTGCAGTTATATATCCGCTTATATACCTCATTGTGTTAGGATCGATCGTGGCGTACGCATGTTATTCATACGCACTTCGAAAATTGCCGATGACCATAGTATCATTGTATGCATACGTAAATCCGCTGGTAGCTGTCGTGCTGGGTTGGGTTGTTCTCGATGAGAAACTCAACATGAAAATATGGGTAGCCATATTATTAACAGTAGCAGGTATATATATAGTCAACCGCGGCTATCAGTTGCGCGATGCCTGGAAAGCACAATTCAGTCGGTAAGCCATGGAATCTATATTATTTCAAACTACTGACTGGGCTACGGTACCTGTCACGGAGCACCGTGGCGAACAAGGTATAGCCTTATGGCAAACGAAGCAATACAATGGCTTGCGAATCCGGCTTGTAGAGTACTCGGCAGGTTACAGGGCCGACCATTGGTGTAAAGCGGGCCATATAGTATATTGTATCGAAGGCGAAATGATTTCAGAACTGGCCGATGGGAGAATATTTACACTCTCCCGAGGGATGACGTACCAGGTTTCTGATAATGTAAGCATGCATCGTTCGTATTCTGAAAATGGAGTAAAACTGTTGATTATTGATGGCGACTTCCTGAATGCAAAGAACAACGCAAACCTGATTTTTAATCCCTGGAAAATATAGTTTGGAGATGAACATACAACTTGCAACAACAAAAGAAGATATACTGAAATGCTGGGATGTGATTAACGTACTGCGACCTCACTTGCAGCAGGAGACTTTTGCTGATACAGTGTTAGAAATGTTACAGGAGGGTTACAAGCTTGCATTCATCGAGAAAGATGGAAAGGGTGCTGCTGCCATAGGCTATCGCTATCAGAATTTTCTGTATAACGGCAAACATATATACATTGATGACCTGGTAACATTGCCCGACTATCGCAAGCAAGGACTTGCAGTGGCATTGCTCGACTTTGTAGATGAGCAGGCAAGAGCAAAAGGATATAAATGTGTAACACTTGATTCCGGTCATCACCGGTCAGATGCACACAGACTATATCTGAACAAAGGATTTGTAATAAGCAGTCATCATTTTTTAAAGAATTTTTAGTTGCGTATGATACACGTTACTACCTCTATATCAGTTCGTGAATATGAACCTATACATCAGCCGTGGTTTGAGAAATTCAACCGGGCCTGGATCGAGCGTTATTTCTGGATGGAGCCTATTGATTTTGAAGTATTGCAGCATCCGGATAAACAAATTCTGGCTCATGGTGGTGCTATACTGATGGCATATGCCGGTGACGATGTAGCGGGCACAGTAGCTTTGAAATATGTATCGCCCGGTATATATGAATTTACAAAGATGGCGGTGGATGAAAAATTTCAGGGACTGAGGATCGGACGACTACTGGCCGAGACTGCTATAGTAAAAGCAAATTCGATGGGAGCGCACAAGATCATTCTCTATTCGCATACAAGCCTGACAACTGCCATAGCGTTATACAGAAAGTTAGGTTTTGTAGAAGTGCCGGTAGACGGTCCGTATAAACGAAGTGATATTAAAATGGAGTTGGAAGTATGAGTATCCAAATACGAAGAGCAACGCTGCATGATAAAGTTGCCCTGCGTGCGCTGGTGATAAAAACTTTTCGCGACACGTTTGACGAACACAACACTGCTGAAGATATGGAGCAGTATGTATCGAAATCTTTCTCGGAAGTGCAGATAGAAAAAGAACTGCAGGAAGCGAATACAGTGTTCTTTTTGGCTGTTGATGGCGATCGTATAGCAGGCTATGCTAAAGTGCGTGAAGGCGAAAAGCAGGAAGTATTGGGGAGTAAGCATGCACTGGAGCTTCATCGCATTTATGTAGATAAAGATTATTTCGGTAAGAAGATCGGAAATATACTTTTGGAAACATGTTTTGACTATGCGAAGAAAACCGGCTATGAAACGGTGTGGCTTGGCGTTTGGGAACACAACGCCAAGGCTATTGCCTTCTATAAAAAACATGGCTTTGAAAAATTCAGTGCGCACGTTTTTGTACTGGGTGCAGACGAGCAGACTGACTGGTTAATGAAGAAAGATATAGTATAAATTGATGATTCGATTCAGAGAGGCCGCGCTGCACGATTTGCCGGAGATTGTTGCCATTTACAATACAACCATTGCAGGCAGAATGGTAACAGCTGATACGGAACCTGTAACTGTAGAAAGCAGGATAAAATGGTTTGAAGATTATTCGCCAGCCCGACCGTTGTGGATGGTGGAAGATGAAAATGGTGATGTTGCCGGATGGGTAAGCATACGTTCATTTTATGGACGTCCGGCCTATAAAGCAACTACCGAGATTGCTATATACCTGAAACCGGAATGCAGGGGAAAGGGATTAGGCAAAACGATTTTGCAAGAGGCTATAGATCGATGTGGTGCGCTGGGAATAAAGACATTGCTCGGGTTCATCTTTGCACACAACGAACCAAGTCTGAAACTGTTTAAACAGTCAGGCTTTGAACAATGGGCCATGTTGCCCGATGTGGCCGAGCTTGACGGTATAGAACGAAGCCTGGTAATACTGGGTAAACGTATAGCTGACTGAACATGAAGAGACTCGCATGGTTCGAAAGACGATTCACGTTTGGCTTACCGGCCGGTATGCTGCCATTTTACCTGGAACGGTTAAGTGGAACAGCCATTCGCATAGCCGATAAAGTTAAAGGTATATCGGAAGATATACTTTCGGAGAAGGTGGATGGCAAGTGGAGTGTGAAGCAAAATATAGGGCACCTGGCCGAAGTGGATGCGATAGCCTTACAACGCATAGACCAGATGCTCGCAGGAATATCCATGATGTTACCGGCTGTATTTGAGCCCCGGGATTATAGCCTGCTGCCGGTGCGGGAAGTGCTGCAATACTTTGAAGAGAACCGAGGCAGGAACCTGGTGAAGTATAAAAGCCTTCGGGATGAAGATTTGATAAAGGCATCGCTTCATCCGAGACTAAAACTGCCAATGACTCCGGTGGATCTCGCTTACTTCGATGCTGAGCATGACGACCACCACTTAGTTACCATACATGAAATTCTCGAAGCGAAGAAACGCTGAGCGAGTTGATATATAGGTCAATTATCATTTTACTACTCAACCGTATACCCCAATGCCCAGGAAAATTACTATCGTAGCATTCGACAAATTTACAGATGTAGATGTATACCTCGCGTGGGACCTGTTCAACCGGGTTAAACTCATTGACGATTCATGGTTGGTGAAGATTGTTGGTACCGAAAAAGTACATACTTCTGTTACCGGTCTGCCGTTGCATATACATGGCACCCTTGAAGAATGTGCAACCGCAGATGTAGTATTCTTTGCGAGTGGGCCAGGTACACGAAAGCTCATGCGAGATAAAGAATATCTCAGTCGTTTCAATCTTGATCCCAAAAAGCAACTGATTTGTTCCATGTGTTCAGGTTCCCTGATACTTGCGGGCTTGGGTCTGCTCAATGATATTACGGCCACTACCTATCCAACCGCTATAGAAGAATTGAAGTCCTTTGGCGTAACGGTAGAGGAGAAGCCCCTGGTTGTTCATGGAAATATAGCAACCGCAGCAGGATGCCTCGCTGCTATTGAGCTGGTGGGATGGGCCATTGAAAGAACATTGAATACCCTGGCTAAAGATGAAGTGATTGCATCCGTTCAGCCAGTAGGTAAAGGACTGGAATGTATATACTAAGCAGGTCGAAAATATAGGTTTTGATCAGATGAGAAACATAGCATTAATTATAGTCGACTTTCAGAATGGTTTTGATGAAGTTGATTATTGGGGCGGTAATCGCAACAATCCAAAAGCAGAAGAGAATACGAGAATACTTCTGGATGTTTGGCGCGAACGAAAATTTCCACTTTTCCATATCAGGCACGATTCGGTAAATATCAAATCGAAACTGGCTCCCGGTCAGTGGGGAAATGAAATCAAAGAGATTGTTAAGCCATTGCCTGGAGAAATAGTGATATCCAAAACTGTGAACAGTGCTTTTATTGGTACAGATCTGAAGCAGCGGCTCGATGAACAGAAAATAAAATCAGTTGTTGTGGTAGGCTTGCAAACCGATCATTGTGTATCCACAACAGCGCGCATGGCGGGTAACTTTGGTTATGATACCATCGTGGTTTCGGATGCAACGGCAACATTCGACCGGGTGGGTGTAGATGGTATAAAAATTCCATCATCCGTAATTCATATGGTAAATCTATCAAGCCTGAACGGAGAATTTGCTACTGTATTGACAACCGAAGAATTACTTCAGAAAATAGAAATAGAAACGTATGCTTAATCAAGTCCTTAAAACAGTATTCAATCGCGATCTCACAAAACTGCGAACCGAGATAGCAGCCTATAAACATGAACCTAATTTGTGGAAGGTAGAGAAAGATATAGCCAATTCTGCCGGTAACCTTTGCCTGCACCTGGTTGGAAACCTCAATACCTATATAGGCGCTATACTGGGCAACTCCGGGTATATACGGAACCGTGATCTTGAATTTTCGCTGAAAGATATACCACAGGAGGAGTTGATCAGAAAAATAGATGCGACTATAAAAGTTGTAGATGGTGTGCTTGATACTATAACTCCGGAACAACTGCAGCAGGAATATCCGCAGTTGGTGTTGGCGGAGAAAACTTCAACCGAGTTTTTTCTCGTACACCTGGCAACGCACTTAACCTATCATTTAGGGCAAGTGAACTACCATCGCAGGTTGCTTGATAAGTAAAAAGATAAAACAGTATATAGATAGACCTAAAGATGTATACACCAAAGTATTTTAAG
>DJFR01000103.1:42125-47015 GCA_002432545.1 Flammeovirgaceae bacterium UBA5867
GGGCATATTTCCAAAGGTAATCCACAGGGAAAGGACTTGTTGCAGGCAAGCGAGATACTGGTGATCTTCAACGGTCCGCATGCCTATATTTCTTCTTCGTGGTATAACCATCTTAATGTACCTACCTGGAATTATATAGCCGTGCATGTATACGGCACTGTTCGCATGGTAGAAGGTGAAGAGCTGTTTCATTCGCTCGCGCAACTGATGAACAAGTATGAAAAACATTCGGCTGATCCTGTTACCGTAGAAAAACTGACACCTGCCTATATGCAGCAAGCCATGAAAGGCGTAACCGGATTTGAGATCACCATAACAAAAACAGAAGCAACACATAAGCTTTCACAGAATCGTGATCACGAAAGTTATACAAACATCATTCACGAACTGGACAATCGGAATGAAACTGAATCAGCCGCGATAGCCAATGCGATGCGTAAAAACGAGTCCGCTTTATTCAAAGACTAACGAATAGTACTACACATGCATCAACTTTTGGAAAACGATAAGCAACAGATCTCCGATATACTTCAGAGCACCGTAAAAATAGCGGAAGCATATTTTCAGCAGCAGGATGTGTTGCCTCCCGGCAGATTTGTAAATGATATAGTGCTCGAAGATTTACCGCTGCAGGGAGAAAGTGCCTTGCAGACGATACAGTATTTCAAACAACACTATGCACCCTATATAACCAACAGTGCCGGCCCGCGTTATTTTGGTTTTGTTACGGGAGGTTCTACACCTGCAGCAATTGCCGGTGATTGGCTCGTAAGCGCATTCGATCAAAATGCCTGCGGTAGCAATGATACAATCGCGCCACAGGTAGAACGCCAGACTATACATTATTTCAAGCAGCTCTTCGGTTTGGACAATGCTTACTTTGGAAGCTTTGTTACCGGTGCAACAGTATCCAACCAGGTAGGCCTTACGTTGGGACGCCAATGGGTAGGCGAGCAGTTGGGTAAAGATTTCAGCGGGGAAGGTGTATATGGTGTTGCACCAGTTAAGGTAGTGAGTGCTACACCACATTCAAGTGTACTCAAGTCGATGGCTGTATTGGGTATGGGTAAAAATACACTCATTAAAATCGATACACTGCCCGATCGTGAAGCAATTGATATACATGCACTCGAAACGTATCTGAAGTCAACCAACGAGCCGGTTATAGTTGTTGCCAACGCGGGCACTGTAAACACGGTTGACTTTGATGATCTGGAGGAGATTGGTAAACTGAAAAGTAAATATACATTCTGGTTACACGTTGATGCAGCCTTTGGTGGCTTTGCAGCACTCTCTGAAAAATATGCGCATCTTATGCAAGGTATAAATCATGCCGACAGTATAACGATCGATGCGCACAAATGGCTGAATGTACCGTACGATGCTGCGATGCAGTTTACACGCCACAAGCGACTGCAGCTGAAAGTATTTCAGAACAGCGCAGCATATCTTGGTGATCCGGAACAGAGTCCTGATTACTTTCACTATACACCGGAGAACTCGCGGAGGTGGCGCGCACTGCCTTCATGGTTTACATTGAAAGCGTATGGTAAAGAAGGACATCGTGAAATTGTAGAACGCAATTCTGCAACAGCATATAGTCTGGGACAAAAGATAGAGCGCTCGGAAGATTTTAAATTACTGGCACCGGTGCGTATGAATGTAGTATGCTTTACATTGAAAGAGACAACCACCTTCGATGCGATCCGTAGTTTCCTGAATGCCATCCGAGATGATGGTCGCGTATTCTTCACACCCACGCTATATAAAGGAACACCGGCTATCCGCGCAGCCATATCCAACTGGCAAACATCCGAGACCGATATACAACTCGCCTTTGATGTGCTGAAAGAAGTGCTCCACGCAAAAAAGAAGATAACTGTAACAACGTAAACACGTATAAACGTAAAAACATAAACACGAAAAAAGCTACTTTGCGAAATTAAGTTTGCCGTTTTGGCGTAATACAAAAGATTTATGGTCTGCAGCAGAAAATATAGCTTCAGGCCGGGATATGTCGCCAATAATTGTGAAATTTCACCCAGTAACTCTTTAAATCATGACAACATTAACAACTTCAATCCCAGTGCAGCGTGTTGCGAAATCAAGAATCAAAGAAGTTGATTTTAACAACCTTGAATTTGGAAAATACATTGCCGATCACATGGTGATGGCAGATTTTAAAGATGGTAAATGGCATGAACCCGCAATCGTGCCGTTCGGTGATATACTCATGAGCCCCGCCATGCTCTCACTACATTATGGTCAGGCAGTGTTCGAAGGCATGAAAGCTTTCTATATGAACGATGGCAACATCAATATATTCCGTCCGCAGAAACACCATGCTCGTTTCAACAGATCGCTTGATCGTATGTGCATGCCGCAGATCAGTGAAGAAACATTCTTACAATCATTGCGCGCATTGATTGAACTTGACAGAGAGTGGATTCCCAATGCTGAAGGTTCTTCATTCTATATCCGTCCGTTCATGTTTGCATACGAGGCTCGTCTCGGTGTTAAAGTGGCGGATCATTTTAAATTTATGATCATCAACAGTCCGGTAGCGGCATATCAGGCTAAACCTTATCGCCTCAAAGTAGAAAGTACCTATGTGCGTACGGCAGAAGGCGGAACCGGTTTTGCTAAATGTGCAGGTAACTATGGAGGTGCTTTTTACCCGACACAAATTGCGCGTGAAGAAGGCTTCGACCAGATTCTGTGGACGGATCACAAAGAGCACAAGTATATAGATGAAGTAGGTATGATGAATGTGATGTTCGTAATCAACGGCAAACTCGTTACACCTAAACTTACTACCGCTATATTGGATGGTGTTACACGCGATACAATTCTTACGCTTGCGAAAGATATGGGTGTAACTGTAGAAGAGCGCAGAGTAAGCATCGATGAAATTGAAACAGGCCTGAAAGATGGTTCGATAACAGAAGCCTTTGGAACAGGTACCGCAGCCGTTGTGGCTCCGATTGCCGTGATCCAGATCAAAGGAAATGATCTTACTATACCAGTGGCCGGCCCCGACAGTTTCCAGCTTCGCGCCAAGAAAAAACTGAATGATATCCGCATGGGTGCTGAACCCGATAAACACGGCTGGAACTATATCATCCATGTATAAAAGATAGAAGAGAAATTTTTGTTGGGACCTCATCCTTACATGTTCTCTTTTAAAGGAGAATGTGATTCAGGGTGAGGTCTTCTTTTTGACTATAAAGTATATATGTTCGGATCAAAAAAAAGAGCAGTCCTTTTTAAAGGCAAAGATTACCCACTCGAAATTCAGGAAATTAAAAAGCCCAGACTTGTGAAAGACCAGGTGCTGGTGCGTGTACATCATGCAGCGCTGAATCATCGCGATATATGGATAACAAAAGAACAGGCGCAGCATTTTCCGGATGGAATTGTTTTAGGCTCCGATGGTTGTGGCGTTATTGAAGATGTGGGAGAGGATGCTGATCCGATGCTGGTGGGACTTGAAGTTGTGATCAACCCAAGTCTCGAATGGGGCGATAACCCGATGGTGCAGGGTGATAAATTCAAGATACTGGGCTTCCCGGATAATGGGACCTTCAGTGAGTATCTCGCCATCTCCAAGAAGTATATATTTGAAAAACCGGAGCATCTGTCATCCGAGCAATCAGCAGCCGTACCGTTGTCGGGGCTCACAGCGTATCGCGCATTGTTTTCTAAAGCGCGCATGCGTTCAAAAGAAAAAGTATTAATCACTGGTATAGGCGGTGGCGCTGCGCTGTGGGCTTTGCAATTTGCCACGGCCTACCAGGGAAGAGTATATGTAACATCAGGCTCTGATGAGAAAATTGAAAAGGCTAAAGCACTCGGAGCGATCGGTGGCTTTAACTATAAAGATCCGGAGTGGGCGGTAAAGGCACAAAAAGAAACCGGTGGTGGTTTTGATATTATTATCGATAGCGCAGGTGGTGATCAGTTCAATAAGCTTATCGAACTCGCTTTACCGGGAGGACGTATTGTAAACTTTGGTCGCACCGCTGGTAACATCACCGAAGTAGCAACACGTTTGTTATACTGGAAGCAACTCTCCATTCATGGTACTACCATGGGTACACGCGATGAGTTTTTATCCATGCTTGATTTTGTGGAAGGTCGCAAGATCATGCCGGTAATTGATAAAGTATATGCATTGGACCAGGTACATGAAGCTTTCGCGCGCATGGAGAACGGTGATCAGTTTGGAAAGATTGTATTGAAGATAAGCAAGTAACGATGAATATTATTAAAGAATATACTGCTGATGGTTTTACCTACAGCTCCGATCGAACGAAGATTGATTTAGTATACGTTCATCATATCGTATCAACACAATTGTACTGGGCTAAAGGTATATCCTTTGATGCGGTAAAGCGGTCCATTGAAAATTCACTCAGCTTTGGTATATATACCGATGGACGGCAGGTTGGCTTTGCGCGACTGGTAACAGATTATGCCACCTTTGGATACCTGGCTGATGTATTTGTTGATGAACAATATCGTGGCCGCGGGCTGTCGAAGACACTGATGGAATTTATTTTCGGTATAGAGGAGCTGAAGCGCTTCAGACGAATGGTGCTGGTAACACGTGACGCACATACACTATATGAACGCTATGGGTTCACGGCACTTAAAACCCCCGATACCTATATGGAATTGCACAGACCTGAAGTGTATAACCAACTATAATCCTAACGCTGCTATGGAAAAATTCCCTGTCACCGAAAAAACAGAGATCACGCGCCTGGCGAAGAGAGGTGTATACGATAAAGACACGATCTATGCCGTGCTTGACGAAGCTATGTTTTGTACGATCGCCTATGTGCGTGACGGACTACCTTTTCAAATACCCTCAGGTTTTTGCAGGAT
>DJFR01000103.1:47069-57524 GCA_002432545.1 Flammeovirgaceae bacterium UBA5867
GTGGTAATTTTCAGTGACGCTAAAAAAGTAGAAGACCCTGATGAGCTATACCAGGCACTCGAAGTCTTTACCAACAAACTTCAGCCCGGCCGTTGGGACGATATACGCAAACCAGACGCTGGTGAATGGAAAGCAACGATGGTGCTGTCGTTCGATATACAGGAGGCATCTGCCAAAGTAAGAACCGGTGGACCGAAAGATGACGAAGAAGATTATAGCCT
Organism: Flammeovirgaceae bacterium UBA5867; assembly: GCA_002432545.1. Taxonomy (GTDB): domain Bacteria; phylum Bacteroidota; class Bacteroidia; order Cytophagales; family Cyclobacteriaceae; genus Ohtaekwangia. The sequence goes on from DJFR01000103.1 coordinate 47,291, forward strand.
CGATATATGGGCGGGCATTGTGCCGTTAAAGACAACGCGCCAGCAACCTATACCCGATGATTTGCTAAAGACAGGTATAGCTTTACCGGATTACCTGAAATGAAGCTGGATGAAATTCTGATTCGTGAAGCTATACCTCAGGATTTTCCGGTGATCTATAAATTCATCAACGAGCTGGAGGGTGAAGTGTTTGATGAAGAAAAACAGCGGTCGTTCTTTGCGATTAATATTCAGCAGAAGTTTTATTGTTATCGTGTAGCTGTAATGAACGAAGAGGTTGTCGGGTATATCAGTTGTCATACACAAATTCTGCTTCATCATGGTGGACGTATAGGAGAGATACAGGAATTGTTTGTTGCTGCTGATAAGCGAGGCTATAGCGTTGGTAAACGATTGATCGAAGCCGTAAAAGATTGGTCAGTGCAAAACGAAGTACTTCAACTGGAAGTAACGGCTAACAATACACGCCATGAAACACATCAATTTTATATTCGTGAAGGATTTTCTCATACACATAAAAAGTTTGTTTTAAATTTCATTTCCGCAGCGGAACCAGATTTTCGCAAAAGAAAAGCATAGAAAACGGCCGGTATATTTCAATGACCGGTTCCTGTTTTGTCAGCGTATATCTGTGCGTTTTGCGGGAAAAAAAAGTAATCATGAAAATAGAACACATTGCAATTTGGGTAAACGATCTCGAGAGCATGAAAGCTTTCTACGAAAAGTATTTTCATGTTACGGCAGGCGAGAAGTATATCAATACCAAAAAGAATTTTGAATCATACTTTTTAAATTTTGAAAGCGGCTGTCGGCTGGAGATCATGACGATGCCTGGTATACCGGCCAGCGCAAATGATATCTACAAACAATTTACCGGACTCATTCACTTTGCGATTACTACCGGCAGCAGGCAACAGGTAGATGTACTCACGGAACAACTTCGTACCGATGGCTATGAAGTGGTAGGAGAGCCGCGCACTACGGGCGATGGCTATTATGAAAGTGTAGTGCTTGACCCCGAAGGCAATCGAATTGAAATAACCGAGTAAAAATTCAAATGCGTCTTTTCAAAGAATGCAGCATCCGGTCATACCTTTATCCGTTCTTTCGCATGGGTAAATTTTTGTATTTTCACCCGTAAATAATTGTCCAGCGTATGACCCAAACTCGCAGAACATTCATCGCCAGTGCCGCTGTATTAACAGCCGGAGTGGCTTCAGGTATGTCATTAACAACTATGGAAACAAAAACTAAAAAACAACTCGCGCACCACGTGTTCTTCTGGTTGAAGAACCCTGACTCAAAAGAAGATCTCAATAAACTTCTGGAAGGACTTAATACACTTCGTAAAATAGAATCGGTTCGCAGTATACACATCGGTTTACCGGCCAGCACAGAGAAGCGTGATGTGGTAGATGCAAGCTACGCTGCTTCAGAATTGATCTTCTTCGATGATGTTGCCGGGCAAGACGCTTACCAAGTACATCCTATTCACAAGAAGTTCGTAGAAAATTACTCACACCTGTGGTCGAAGGTAATTGTTTACGATTCGATTGATATATAGTTTGTTTAGAAGTAAGAAGCCAGGAGTAAGGAGTAAGAATGCGATTTATCCTAATTTACTCGTTAACTCCTGGCTTTTATATTCTTACTTCTTGCTCCTTACTTCTGACTTCTTGTTTTAAGAATCACTTCTTCCGAATCGTGCATCCCACCGGTCTTACTTCCGGAGTTTGTACCGCCTGATTCGCCAGCATAATATCAATCGCATCTTTCAGGTGATGATGGCGTACATCGGCTTCTACCTGCGCATTGTCATCAATAGCGCCTTTATATACAACCGTAAATTTACCGCCATCGTTTTTCAGTAAATATACCGAAGGGCTTTTTGTAGCACCGAGTGCATTCATCAACGTCTGATCTTTATCAGCAAGATAAGGTAATGATATACCGGCCTGCTGTGCTTTCTTTACCATAGCATCGGCTGATTCATTCGCATCAACATTTGAGTTTACTAATAGTACCGGAACCTTGTCGTGGTAGTCGCGGGAAAGTTTATTGATGCGTGCGCGATAGTATTCATCATACGGACATGCGTTGCTGGTAAAGATAATGATCAATCCTTCGCATGAAGGATATGTACCCAGCGATACAGCATTGCCATTTAAAACATTTACCAGTTTAAAATCTTGCACGGTTTGCGCGTTAGCAGCGAAACATACAACCAGTGCCAACAGGGCGATGAGCTTTCTCATGATGCGTTACGTTTGTTCAATACTACTACAAAGTTCGGGTAAACGATGTAGTATAAAGGTATTATCGTTTCTATATCCTTGACAATAATTCTGCCAAGAATGTCCCCTTCTGTTTCGCGTGTAAACGGGTTTATAAACAGGTTTTCAGCAAGCGTCAGGTCTTTCTTGCCATATACTTTTATCAGCGCTTCCTTGGCGCACCAGTAAATGCAACACTTCACAACATCATTGCCGGCATCGGCCAGTTCATTCGGGTGAAATACCCGGGGGGCTACACGCAGGAGTTTTTCCTGCGGCTGCTCCAGGTCAATACCCACTGAAATTTCCCGATCGATCAATGCGCCAACGTATGGATACGAATGACTGAGTGAAAGCTGATAATCGTATGCTTTGGGAAACGGTTTTCCGAATTCATCTTTCACTATACCTTTAAAGTGAAGGCCGAGTCTTTCCATAATAGTTTTTACAACAACACGACCGGCAAGCCACTCCATGCGTTTTTTGATATTATGTATAGAAGATGGAAGTTCATCAACGCTTTCAACCATACGGAGCAACGTATCTTCATCTTCTTCGACCTTCCACAGCGCCCAGCCACCGGTATCAGTAATAACTATTTTCTCTAGTGCCATTCGGTTAAAAGTGAAATCTGCGTAAGCCTTTGTCGTCATTGCGTTGACAAAAGCACGTATCGTGTGGATTTAATCAAATTTTAGTTTCATAAAACATTCCGAAAGTTAGAACTTTGGCCGTTTAATTCAGGGGATGTCGAAGATAGAAGTAGTAAAGCGTCACACACTTACCGGGCACAACGACTGTGTTTATACCCTGGAGCGCTCGGGTGTTGATAATCTTTTCTTCTCAGGTGCAGGCGATGGTATGGTTGTGGCATGGAATTTAAGCGACCCGGAAAACGGAGCGCTGATTGCCAAGCTGCCTAACTCGATATATGCTTTACACCACCACATGTTAAGTGGTTTGTTACTTGCCGGCCATAACTACGAAGGTATTCATGTGCTTGACTGGAAGAATAAAACGGAAGTCGGATCGTTACAAATAACGAAGGCTTCAATCTTTGATATACAGTCTGTTAACGATGATGTATTCGTAGCTACAGGCGAGGGGGCAGTAGTAAAGGTAGCACTCTCTTCATTGAGTATACTGGCGAAGGATCAGTCCTCTGAAAAAAGTGCCCGCACCATTGCTATACATCCTGAACGAGGAGATATAGTCGTGGGCTATAGCGATAACTTTATTCGCGTATTCGACACAGACTTGAAATTAAAACATGCCTGGCAGGCGCATGCTAACTCTGTTTTCACCATTCGCTTTACTCCGGATGGAAATTTTTTAATGAGTGGCTCGCGCGATGCACGACTAAAAGTATGGGATGTGAACAGCAACTATACCCAGGCAGCCGAAGTGGTAGCACACATGTATGCGATAAATCACCTCGATTTTAGTCCGGATAACAAACATTTCGTAACTTGTAGCATGGATAAGTCCTTAAAAGTGTGGAAGTTGGATGAGCTGAGGCTGCTTAAGGTAATAGACCGCGCGCGGCATGCAGGGCATGGAACTTCGGTAAACAAAGTTTTATGGACCAACCATAACGATCAACTGGTGAGTGCCAGCGATGATCGAACCATTTCCATCTGGAATATCATTTTTTAAACTTTTAGTAATTATGAGAGTAACACCACTAGACATCCGGCAGAAGACGTTCGAGAAGAACTTTCGCGGATACCAGACAGATGAAGTTAATGCTTTTTTGCTCACGCTGTCGCAGGAATGGGAACGCACCATGGACGAGAACAAGGAGCTTCGTATTAAACTCGAAGCTACGGAGCGCGAAGTGACCAAGCTTCGCGAAGTTGAGAGCTCGTTATACAAAACTTTAAAGACTGCAGAAGATACCGGTGCTAATGTTATCGAACAGGCACGTTATGCTGCTGATCTGCACATGAAAGAAACGCAGATGAAAGCAGATGCTATATTACACGAAGCGAAAACAAAAGCACGCGATACTATTGAAGAGTCAGACGTACGTGCGAAGGAAATTGTAGCCGAGATGGAAGATCGCCTGAAGATGATGGTGGAGAACTATAAGAAGCTGGAGTCGCATCGTGAAGATTTACTCGCCGATCTGAAACGTCTTGCCAATGATACAATTGATCGCGTTGAGCGCGCACGGGCACATACAAAAGACTTTGATCCGGATCAGCACCTGGCTATGGCAAAACGCGAAGCCAAAAAGATAGCCTTTCCGAATCAGTATAATAACTACGAAGAGAAACCTTCAGAAAAATTCTCTTTTGCTACGCCCGTACAGGAAGAGATTCCGCTTCTTCCTAAAGAACCGATAGCAGTAAAAGAACCTGTTATACCGCGCGAAGTTATTAAGGAGCCTCCGTATACTCCTCCGCCTGTGTTGGAAGAGGTAAGTATAGCGCCACCTCCGGCACCTGTAAAAAAAGTAATGAAATCTTTCTTTGACGAGATTGCATGAGCGGACGTGTAGCGCTAGAAGGTCTTGAGTTTCATGCCTACCACGGTGTATATCCTCATGAACGTGAATCCGGAAACTGGTTCGAAGTAGATATAGCGGTGGATACTGACTTTACTGAAGCAGCCGAGCATGACGACCTGATGGGCACCATCAACTATGAAACCCTCTTCCGCATTGTGAAAGAAGAGATGGCCAAACCTTCCAAACTGCTGGAAACTGTAGCCGGAAAAATTGCCGATGATGTATTGAAAGCTTTACCCGCTGCCAAAGCAGTAGAGCTGAAAATATCAAAGCTAAATCCGCCTATAGGAGGCAAGTGCCGAAGAGCTACCGTAAGTTTACTTCGCAAGCGTTGATTTTTTATGCCGCCTATATTTACGTTGAGATGTAGGTATAGTTCGAAGAGAAATTATCTGCGTCCGCTGTGGCAAAAAAGACTTAACCTATTTACCCTTATTTATGCGTTTTATCGTATTTATACTTTTGCTGTTAGCAACTTCGACTTTAGCACAAGACAAGCCTGCCTATAAGATTTATACAAAAGACGGTAAAGCTGCAACATACGATAGGATGATCAAAGAGATCAGCAAAGCTGATGTTGTGTTGTTTGGCGAACTTCATGATAACTCGATCGGTCACTGGCTTGAGTTGCAGGTAGCAAAAGATATATATACCGTACAACCTGATCTGGCTTTGGGTTTTGAAATGTTTGAAGCTGATGATCAGATCGTGTTGAATGAATACCTGAACGGCACGATTGAAGAGAGACATCTGCTGAACGAAGCCAAAGTTTGGGACAACTATAAGAACGACTATAAACCGTTAATTGAATTTGCAAAAGAAAAGAAGCTGCCGGCTATAGCAAGCAATATTCCGAGGCGCTATGCTAACCTGGTATACCGAAAAGGGATAGAGTCGCTGCAGACATTGCCGGAAGAAGCAAAACAATGGATAGCTCCCTTACCAATGGATATAGATTTGACATTACCCGGCTATAAAGGAATGATGTCAATGGGCGGTCACCAGCCCAGTGGCAGCAGCGAGAACATGGCGAAATCGCAGGCCACAAAAGATGCTACCATGGCGTACTTCATTCTGAAAAATAAAAGGACCATCACACTACACTTCAATGGCGCTTATCACTCACAAAACTTTGAAGGTATAAACTGGTATTTAAAGAAAGCCGACTCCAAACTTAAAATCGTCACCATCCACTCCGTTGAACAAGATACCCTCGATAAACTCGATGACGCCAACAAGAACACAGCAGACTATATCATCTGCATCCCGAAGGATATGACGAAGACGTATTAAATACAGACAAGTATATATCTGCGAAATCAGCGGGAAAAGGCGATATCCTTGTTCTGAAGTTTGTAAGCAACCTTTAACTGCTCGTGCAAGGTTATGGTTGTTGTAAATATATCCGGTTGTGGTAATTTCTTCTCGTACTTTTTGATGAGATCCTTTTCGAGTTCCTGGTGTGTTCGTACCGAGCCATCTTTCATGATATGGAGCACATCCATACCATTACGTACCAACGCAGTGGATACCATTGCAAATCGATGACAGTCCAACGGCTCGCTTTCGGCACACATCAATGCTATCGTATATCCTTTGGTAATACCTTGTTTCAAACGCTCGACACCTTGTTTGAAGTGAGGCGCATGCTGTACCTTTTCGAAATCAAGCTGACCGGAATTATCCAACAGGTCTTTGGCTGTTTGCCGCGCACCAAACTCTTTGGGAAAATGCAAATAAGTAATGTCGTTGTTTTTGAGAAAAACCGATAAAGTATCTTTATTATACTGCGGATTATAACTGCTGGCCGCAACGCTGCGCACATCCACCAGGCAATTTATATGATGCATCTGAAGGAGTTTCAGAAAATAAATTAACTCATGCGTAGAATGCCCAACAGTATATATACTATTCATCTGCATTTAACTTTGTGAACCTCTTCGCCTTCTTCGCGCAATTGGATTTATGTATTCTCTTTCACTTCAGATTGCTTCGGATCAACAAACATAAATCCGCGCGCATCTTCACCTTCAAAGAAATCAACTTCCTTTCCAATAATATACATTGTATGGCGCTTGTCTATATATACCGGAATACCAGATATAGTATAGGCAATATCAGTCTCCTTCTGCTTATCAAACCCAATCAGCAGCGACACACCACAGCCGCCACCTTTAACGCCAACACGAAGGCCATACCCTTCAGGGATATTTTTAGTCTGCATGATCTTAGCGATCTCTTCAGCAGCGCGGGGCGAAATAGTTACCGGTTGAATATTGTCGAACATAAAACTTTTACTGCAAAGGTTCTGGCAGCTTAAACACCTCTTAACTTGCCAGGGTTCATAGAAGTGTGAAACAATCGCGAAATAACGACTTTTTTGTCATCAACTTTGTAAATGATCTTGTAACTCCACACGACAAGGAATCTATATTCTGATTTTTTTATGGAGCAACACAGGTTCTCTCGGCCCTATGAAAGGCTGCTGTTCCAGAAGACTTACTGATTCAATGATTTTTTGGTGAACGATTCGTGCGTAAACCAGACCCTGCTCTTCACGAATGTATTTGATTGCCCGTTTCGTCCAGATTATTTTAACCAGTCCTTTGACTGCTGCACAACGTTCTTATGTGAAATAACTTCACCTTCATTTTCCTCAACTTCAGCACGATCAATATCGTCCAACAAAGCCAGTTGCTGGTAAATATCTTCCAGTACGGTTTTTTCATTAATTTGACCCGCAATCTGAAGCAGATATTCTTTTAATCTCTCGCCCTGCATAGATTTGTCCTTTAACCTTTAAAGTTAACATTTTTACAGAAGATTTAATTTATGAACACCCTTATTGAATTCGGTAAGATCTTGATTCCCGCCTCCGTTGTTTTATATGCAGCGTACCTGCTGGTGCGCACGTTTATTCAAAAGGAGATTGAAATGAAAAAGCTGGAAGTACGCGGACGAAGTATTGAAACAGTTTTGCCAAGCCGCTTGCAGGCTTATGAGCGCATGACGCTCTTTCTCGAACGTATTTCTCCTCAAAACCTGCTTATCCGGTTAAATGCTTCCGGGATGCCTGCGCGCGAATTCCACCAGTTGTTACTCACCGAGATCAGAAACGAATATAATCACAACGCATCGCAGCAGGTATATATGAGTGAAGACGTCTGGAGCCTGATCAAGAATGCAAAGGAGGATCTCATTGTTACGATAAATGATTCGTCCAGCGAGATGCACGTGGAGGCAACCAGCATCGATCTCTCTAAAAAGATTTTCGAGAAGTCGATCAACAAACCTGTTGATCCTATAGCACACGCACTCACCGAGCTCAAAAAAGAAATTCAGAGAACTTTCTAGGCATACTTTTTTGTTTGTCTGGGAACTAAAACAGCATCGCCTATGGCTAAAAATGTTTTCTTCGACATGGCAGTAAAAAAGGCTTCTGGTATTCTTGGGAAAAAAGGACGCCTGGTGCTGCTGGTATCCAAGCTGGCATTAAAACTTCGATCCGTAAACTGGAAAGATGTTAAGGCCGGTGATGTAAAAGAGAAATTCTTTACACTGGGCAGATTACTGAAAGCGTATGCTTTAGGACACTATCGTGAAATACCGTGGAAGCCGTTGTTGTTGCTCACGGCTGCTGTTATATACTTTGTTAATCCAATCGATTTTCTTCCAGACTTATTGCCGGCCGTAGGACTCACCGATGATATAGGTATATTAATGTCTGTATTCACTTCATTTAGTGGTGAGATTGAAAAATTTATAGCCTGGGAGAAATCCCGTGTAGTGTCTATATGAGTAAGACAGCACTCATTGCCGGCAGCACCGGGTTAATCGGTAGTCAGTTACTTCAAATGCTATTGGACAGCGATCGGTATAGCCAGGTTGTTGCACTTACACGCCAGGACTTACCGCTTCAGCATCCTAAACTTACACAGCTTAAAATAGATTTCTCAAAACTTGGCGAAAGTCTGGATGACTTTGCTGCAGACGATATTTACTGCTGTCTCGGTACAACCATGGCCAAAGCTGGTTCAAAGGAAAATTTTTACCAGGTAGATTTTTACTATCCGTTGTTGTTGGCAAAATCAGGTAAACAGCGTGGTGTGAAACAGTATATGCTGGTGTCGGCATTAGGTGCTGATAAAAATTCATCTATATATTATAGCCAGGTAAAGGGCGACATTGAAGAAGCGATCTCCCAGGAACATTTCAGTGCGCTTCATATTTTCAGACCTGCGTTGCTGTTAGGCTCACGTTCTGAACAACGCACAGGTGAAGATGCAGCCAAGATTGTCTACAGGATTTTCGGATTCCTCATTCCGAAAAAATACAAAGCTATAGATTCAGCTAAAGTTGCCCGTGCCATGTTGCATTTCGCCAGCCAGGAAAAGAAAGGCATCTACATCCACGAATCGAAAGACCTTCAGCAATTCTGATTGCTCTAATTTTTCTATTTTTAGAAAGTAATATCGTGATGCTGACGTGCATCGCTGCATTACAACTTTCAATCTTAAAATATTCTAATTTTTCAATCACCATGCTTGCAGTTGTTCAGCGCGTCACATCGTCTTCCGTTACCATCGATGGCCAGGTAAAAGCTTCCATCAACAAAGGACTACTGATATTGGTTGGTATAGAAGATGCCGATACACAGGAAGATATAGATTGGCTTTCAACAAAGATTGTTAACCTGCGTATCTTCAATGATGCCGAAGGCGTGATGAACGTAAGTGTAAAAGAAGATGGTGGCGATATTATAGTGGTAAGCCAGTTTACACTTCATGCCAGCACCAAGAAGGGAAATCGGCCATCGTACCTGAAAGCTTCGAAGCCAGACATTGCTATACCGCTATATACTAAATTTGTAACAGCCGTTGAAGCAGCGTTAGGTAAACCTGTACAAACCGGAGAGTTTGGTGCCGATATGAAAGTAAGTTTGTTAAACGATGGTCCGGTAACCATCATCATCGATACTAAGAATAAAGCATGAGTCGCATAAAACTTATACAGGGCGATATAACAGCATTACAGGTAGATGCAATTGTAAATGCTGCCAACAGCAGCCTGTTGGGTGGAGGAGGCGTGGATGGAGCAATACATCGTGCAGGCGGACCGCAGATATTGGAAGAATGTAAGCTGATTAGAAACCGACAGGGAGGTTGCAAAACAGGTGAGGCTGTTATTACCAGCGGAGGTAAGCTGAATGCAAAGCATGTTATTCATACCGTTGGACCGGTTTGGAACGGAGGCAACAAAAATGAAGAGCAGTTACTGGCCAATGCCTATCGTAATTCGTTACAACTGGCCGTTGAGAGCAATATCCATATAATAGCTTTCCCCAATATCAGCACCGGTATATATGGATTTCCGAAAAGACGTGCTGCTGAAATAGCGATCGACACCGTTGAACAATTTTTGCAGAACAATGAGTCGATCCATGAAGTTA
>DJFR01000103.1:57620-61945 GCA_002432545.1 Flammeovirgaceae bacterium UBA5867
TGATAGACCTGGAACAATATATACCGGGCATCGTACTTGATATCCGCTATGCAACAACGAATAACTTTACTGGCGAGAAAATATATAATCTTGCCAAAGCCTATGCACGCAAACCGGTAGCCGATGCCGTAAAGCGTGCCCAGGCTGAATTGCAGAAACAAGGTCTGGGTATAAAAATCTTCGATGCATACAGGCCATATAAAGCTACCGTCAGATTTTATGAAGTGTATAAGGATACAACGTATGTAGCCTCACCGTACAAAGGTTCGCGCCACAATCGAGGCTGCGCTATTGATATGACGCTAATCAATTTGAAGACAGGTGAAGAATTGAAAATGCCTACCGGTTATGACTCATTTCAAAAAGAAGCGTGGCCATCTACACCAATCAAAGATCCGGAGGCACGCAAGAACCGCGCGCTCATTATACAAGTAATGGAGAAGCAGGGCTTCAAAGTAAACGGCTCCGAATGGTGGCACTTCGATTTTATCGGTTGGAGAAATTACGAAGTGCTTGATATAGACTTCGAAGAACTTGCAAAATAATATAGCCTCACATAAAGGGTTATCATGAACCAATCAAACGTACATTACAATAATATTTAGCGACATGACTATACAGGAGGCCCAGCAGAAGGTAGATGAATGGATCAATACCACAGGCGTGCGTTACTTTAGTGAACTTACCAACATGGCTATACTCACGGAGGAGGTAGGAGAGGTAGCGCGTATTATGGCAAGACGTTATGGTGAACAATCCGAGAAAGAATCTGATAAGAACAAGGATTTAGGCGATGAACTTGCCGATGTTCTATGGGTTGTGATCTGCCTGGCAAACCAGACCGGTATAAATCTAACAGAGGCTTTTCATAAGAACCTGCAGAAAAAGACGCAACGCGATAAAGACCGGCACAAGCAAAACGAAAAATTGAAGTAAGGGTATTGTTGGTAGTTAGCTGTATATACCGGTTTGATCGGGTAAGTGTACAACTATATTTAAAAAATGTGTACGTGTGTGCTTGGAGCTCTCGTAAATTTAAAGGAGTTTAGCAGAGACCTAAATCTTTACTCGCTATGGCAGAAAATCAACGGTTCCTGGCACTCGATGTTTTTCGGGGGTTAACGGTATGTTTCATGATCATTGTAAACTCACCGGGTGACTGGACTATATCGTATGCTCCATTATTGCATGCCCGCTGGCACGGTTTTACACCCACAGATTTAGTCTTCCCTTCCTTTCTGTTTGCTGTTGGTAACGCTATGGCATTTGTGATGTATAAATACGAAGCATCGGGCGATACTATATTCTGGCAGAAGACACTCAAACGCTTCCTTATCATTTTCCTATTAGGATATTTATTATACTGGTTCCCGTTCTATGATTTTGAAGCAGGTGCATTCAAGCCTATAAGTACAACGCGTATTCTCGGTGTGCTGCAGCGTATCGCGTTGTGTTACCTGGTCGCTTCGGTAGTGCTGCACTATAGCTCGAAGAAAGTAGCAGTTATATTCAGCGCTGTTATATTGTTAGGATATTGGCTGTTGCTATATATTAACGGAGATCCCAACGATCCATATAGTCTGACAGGTTATTGGGGCAATGCTATTGATTTTTACGTGCTGGGTGAAAAACATTTATACCATGGCGAAGGTGTGCCGTTTGATCCGGAAGGTATATTAAGCACGTTGCCTTCGGTAGTAAATGTAATCTTTGGTTACATAGCCGGTGACTATATCCGCAAGCAAGGCAATAAGTACGAAACGATTGCCAAGCTGCTAATGGCGGGAGCTGTACTTATTCTGCTGGCCCTTACGTGGAATATGGTTTTCCCCATCAACAAAAAAATATGGACAAGTTCATTTGTATTACTAACCGTTGGACTTGATTTGCTGATACTCCCCATCCTGATGTTCATCATCGAAATAGAGAAGCGCCAGAAATGGACATACTTCTTTGTTGTTTTCGGAAGAAACCCGCTGTTTATATACCTGCTATCAGAGTTATTGCTGATAACGCTATATCTCATACCGGCAGGAGATGCAAGCCTGCAACGCTGGTTCTATAAAGATGTATTCGGAAGTATAGCAAGCCCTGTAAATGCATCGTTCCTCTTTGCTTTCTTCTTTATGCTGACATGCTGGGCCGTTGGGTATATATTGGATAGGAGAAAAGTGTATATTCGTGTTTGAATTCAAGTGTTAACCGTTGTTCTAAATTAAACGCTATGAAGAAGGAGCTTATTCATGAACTCTTCCGGAGGTTTGAAAGTGCGTGTTATGTTTACGAAGGCATAGAGTGTTGGAGTGCAAGAGAACTACAACACATTCTGGCATATTCTAAGTGGAGTAATTTTATTAAAGTCGTTGATAAGGCCAGGATCGCATGCTCCAATGCCGGTGAGAAAGAAACAGACCATTTTGCTGATATCGGCAAAATGGTAATGCTTGGAAGTGGAGCAGAGCGTAAAATTGAAGATATAGCCCTCACTCGTTATGCATGCTATTTAATCACTCAGAATGGTGATCCAGCGAAGAACGAGATAGCTTTTGCCCAGACTTATTTTGCAGTACAGACGAGGAAGCAGGAGATTATTGAGGAAAGAATCCTAGCTATTGTACGAATCACAGCTCGTCAGAAATTATCCAAATCAGAAAAGAAATTATCCGGAATAATATATGAAAGAGGTATTGACGAAAAAGGTTTTGCAATTATACGCTCACTGGGGGATAAAGCCTTATTCGGGGGCTTCTCGACTCAAGATATGAAGCACAAGCTCTCTATTCCTGAGAACAGACCGCTCGCTGACTTTCTCCCGACTCTGACAATTAAGGCAAAAGATTTTGTAATGGAACTAACGAGTCATAATGTTATAGAAAAAGACTTGAGAGGTCAGACCCCGATCTCTAAAGAGCATGTCGATAATAATCTGGCTGTTCGTAAAATGCTCATAGGACGAGGTATAAAACCAGAGAGTTTGCCTGTGGCAGAAGATGTAAATAAATTGAAACGTAAAATTGATGGTGAAAAGAAGAAAGCCTTAAAGCCGCAGAGCAAACGTAAAAAGTAATTGACGGTATATCTTCTCCTATACAATCAAGAACCCATTCTTTAACACCGGCACTACTGTATATTGATCGACTGTCAGGCAGAACTGAATGTCCTTGTATATATTAAGTTTTGCCAGTCGTCTTACGTGGCTGGAGTCTTTCAGGAAATCTACCAGATCGTGTTTGGCTTGATTGTATAGGTGTTGTGCCGCAACCGGAGCATCACATTCTGATTCAACCTGGTCTTTTAGTAACTCAACCACAGCACCGGCAAACAAGGTGTCCTCCAGGTTTACTTTACCTTTCCATCCTGCACATACAACCAGTATATTATTAGGACTGTTCCGGAGATAATTTGTTATGGCTGATAAGTTCAGGAACGAGCCAATGATGATCTCGCGCGCGCCTGCTGATTTTGCTATCGCTTGAGTTCCGTTGGTGGTGGTAAATGCAATCTTCTGCCCTTTCAGTTTTTCATCCATATACTCGAATGGAGAATTGCCAAGATCAAAGCCGTCTACCTTCTTTCCATCGCGTTCACCTGCGGTAAAATAGCCTTTGTCTTTCATGGCGAGGCAATCCTCCATTTTAGCAAAGGGAGTAATGGTAGCAATGCCGTGAGCAAAAGCAGTGGTCATGCACGAGGTGGCACGAAGTATATCTACAACAACAACGGTGCGATCGCTTACAGTATATAAATGCATCAGTTCAGGACTAACGCATACATCGATGGTTTTCATAGAAGAGTAAATAAAATCCAGAAGCACAAAGAGCACAGCGTTACATGAAGTATATCTGTGTCCCTTGTGCAGGAATAAACTATATCAAAGGTAATTTGCTCACTTGTGCTTTCAGGGCACGACCGCGAACATCTATATATATATCAGAACCGATCGCTGCGTGAGCGGTAGTAACGTACCCAAGTCCTATACCGATACCGAGTACTGGCGACATCGTACCCGATGTAACTTTACCAATAACATTACCGGCTGAATCTTTAATGCTATAGTCGTGACGCGGTATGCCTTTATCAACCATTTTGAAGCCAACCAGCTTTTTGGTTACACCTTCTTCTTTCTGCTTTTTAAATGTGGCAGCGTTGGTAAAGTCTTTGGTGAATTTGGTGATCCATCCTAACCCGGCTTCCATTGGTGAAGTAGTGTCATCAATATCATTACCATAGAGGCAGAAGCCCATCTCCAAACGAAGAGTATCGCGTGCACCTAATCCAATAGGTTTGATGCCTTCATCTTTACCGGCTTCGAAGATATCGTTCCA
>DJFR01000274.1:0-425 GCA_002432545.1 Flammeovirgaceae bacterium UBA5867
GAATTATGGTATTCCCGAGAGTGTTGTCGGATAAAGACGTAAGACCGAGCGATCTTGAAAGCTCCAACCTGATCTTGTTCGGAACAAAAGAAACCAATTCGCTGATTGCTAAATATGGCGACAAGTTGCCGATACAGCTAAACAACGCATCTGCCAATGAGTATGGTCTGCTTTATATACTTCCTGTTAATGGACACTATATCGTTGTAAGTTCAGGTTTACCATGGTGGGCTGGCGCACAACCGGGTTCATTGCCGTTCCTGCCTCCTGCCCTGCTCGCGCTCAATCAATTCAAAGACTATATATTATTCAAAGGCACCACAGCATCAGTAATATCCGAAGGATACTTCGATCAAAACTGGAAACTACCAGCCGAAGCAAAAAATGCTATGGGCTCTGTTGTTACTACTAAATAAAATCGTTAT
>DJFR01000274.1:457-5811 GCA_002432545.1 Flammeovirgaceae bacterium UBA5867
AGAAGTAAGAAGTAAGAATGTTAAAGTTTGCCTGCGGCAAACTGGTGAGGAGTGTTAAACGCAAATATACCTTCATCCCCCCAGCAGCCAGAAGCCAGCAGCCCTTCTTACTTCTTACTTCTTGATTCCAAATTCTCGCGGCTCAAAGCTCAAAGCTCACAGCTATTTCACATACACTGCTTCGCTCACCGCAGATACTCCATTTTCATTAAATGCTTCTATAGCAAAATAATAGCTTACGCCTTTCGTCAGGGCGCGTACTTCGAGGGATTCGGTTTGGTCGGCGAAGACCTGGTAGGTTTGGTATAGTTTATCTTTCGCTATTCCCCAGAGTATATTGTAGCCGGTAGCTCCGGGTACTTTTTGCCATTTTACAAAGGCGTTGCGCGGATCGCTGTCGCGGACTGCGGTAAATTTAGCAGGTGTCTTGGGGGCCTTGCCGCTGCCTTTTCCGAATACGCGTATATCGCTGATCGCGAGATTTGGCGAGGCTACATATATATGTTCGTATTTGATATAGCGGGCTTTTACCGGTTGTGGCAATTCCAGGTATGCATTGGGACGGTCGCGTTTTTCGTTGCTCAGATCAAATTGCTTTTTCCATTGCTTGCCGTCTGTGGAAGTATATATTCTGAACCGGGTATAGATCTTCGGGTCAAAACCATCGTAGATGTTCGATTTATAGTCGGTGAAATTTACCTGTAAAGCATGTATAGTCTGTGTCTGTTGCAGATCGATAGTAACACTCTCTCCTTCCTTATTCTGTTTTGCCACCCAGAACGTTCGCGGGTTCTCATCTGTAATGTTGGCTACTTTAAAAGTGTCCAATACAGATGATGCAGTGGCTGGCTTTTTATACGACAGTAACATCCACCCGGTAAAGAGTTCGTCTTTATGCTGCCATTTTTTAGTGGGCAAATGATGCGGCAAATCACCAAAGCGTGTGTTGGCAAACATCTGTCCATCTTTATCAAACCCGGTTGGGAACATCGCGATGCGTCTTTCAAAATTCCAGTTCACAGCAATCCACGGTGTGCCGGTGTTCCAGTAGTTGCCATAGTTATCCTGAAATGTATTCCCATGTCCGGCACCAGTAACAAAGCCACCGGGTTTATACGATATAGGATTATACGGTGCATAGCTAAACGGGCCGAGCGGATGATCTGCTATATATGTACCATTAGCATATACATTATACTCCGTGCCGGGTGCTCCGTACTGAAGATAATATTTACCGTTATGTTTTGTCATCCAGGCACCTTCTGTAAACGGTGTGATGGTGGAACGGTGATCACGACCGAAGCGTTCCCAGCCATGCTCTTCAGGATGCAGGTATATCAATTCTTTATAGTCACCTTTATACTTGAGTCGAAGGTTTTTATCGAGTTCACTTCCATAAATGGGATTTACATTGGAAGATCCCCAGTACATATACCACTTGTCCAATTCTTCATCATAGAAAAGAGCCGGATCCCACGGACCTACATCTTTTGGCAACCGTGGCAGCCAACGGTTGTAGAAATATAGTTTACCATTTTCCGGTGTAGTGGTAAACAATATAGGGCGCTGCTCGAAAGTCGATTGAAATAAATACAACGTATCACGAACGGAGATAGCAGCCGGTGCGCACATATCTTCCATCGGCCATTTGTTTGGAACTATATAATTCCAGTTTAGCAGGTCTTTCGAATGCCAATACCCACCGGAAATGGTTACGAACAAATAATACTCGCCTTTATGATTAACAATAACCGGATCGGCACCGGAGCGGTAGGATATACTGTCGTTGAGTTGTTCGTAGTTATACCGATAGTTTATATCCATCGGGTTGCAATATGTTTTTTGTGTTGCAGGCTGTGCTTTTATCCCATACGCACAGGCAACCATCATCACGAGTATGAAACTATATTTCATCATTCATTTGGGTTAAAAACTGAATGCAGAATTGACAGAAAAATTCCGAATGGAAAATCGAATTTACTAAAAAAGCCGCTGAACTGTTTTACCGGTTATTACTTGTGATCGCAGTAGATCTTTTCGTAATCGTCCTGCTCATAAATTTCCTTGCGCAAAAATTTCCCTTCATGGTTGTAGTAGATCACCACAAAGACAGAAGCCTCCTCTACATGCTTCTCGGTAAAATACAGAGGCTTCTCGGCCGAGCCAACATTTACAATGTCGCTGAAGTTTAGCGGAATAATCATGCCCTTGGTGCTGTGTATCACACCATAGGCATTGTCTTGCTGTACAATGGCCAGCCGCTCATCAGGCTTGTCGAGTATAAGTTTCATACTGCGAATTTTGTCGAGCTGTACCTTTCTTGTTTTGAGGTCGTAGAGCATCCACATGAAATTCTTTTTTACCCAGGCGAGTGTGTCGTTCCACGGTTGTACTTCGGCATACTCAAAAGCACTCAGCGGCTTGTTGTCCCATCCTATAAAACCGTACGATCCGTTCTTAAGCGCAACCAGTATGCGTTCCGTATAGAGCGATAAGTTCTTGCTATACTCCGGTTTTATCAATCGCTTTCGCTGCACATCAAACAATCCAAACCTTTTTGCTTTCAGCAACGATACCGTTCCTTGGCTTTCCATACCAATGGCATCATACTCCACCGGCAAGAGTAATTTTCCATCCGCAGCAACAAGCCCTTTTTTGTCGCGCTTCGTAACCACAAATATATTTTTACCGGCATGGTGAATACGATCGTATACCACTGCAAAAAGTTTCTGCCCGGTATAGCTATATAGTATCTTTTTATCAGCCTGTTCGAGTATAAAAAAAGCAGAAGAATCCTGAGCCGGAATATATTCTATTTTTGCCAGCCCCTTTACTTTCTGCAGTGTTTTTCCCTCGGTGCCCAGTATAAATGTGCTGTCACTTCGTATACCGATGGCAAATGTACCGGCAAAGAAAACAGAGTCGAAGGTTGCAAGCGGAGCAAGCTGATGCAACGGTCTGAACAGACGCCACTGCTTCTGCGCGCGTGCTGCTGTCCAGGGTTTACTGATCAGCACCGTATCATACGGCTCGGTATATTCTCCCTGCGAATTATAAAGCATCCACTGATTCTCAACATTTACCTGCCCACCAAAAAATGCAGGCAGAAGTCGTTGTTCCTTAAACGGAATATATACATTGAGCTCCTGGTCAAATACGCCTTCAAACTTTCCGGCCCGCGCCCATATACGTCCATTCGGCCAGGGCTTCACTTCTTCGAATGCATCTTTCAGTCGCGGTTGTTGTTGATTGGCAATGGCGGATATCGCCTCCGTTGTGGCCAGCCAGAATTGTTTGTTGCGTTGAAAGATCAACACATCGCCAGCGTACGAAATATTTTCCCACTCGAACGGTATGAGCTGAAGACCGGTTAATGTGCGGACAGACCATTTGCCTTCCTTCTTCAGTGCAAGCAATTTTCCGTTCAGCACTTTCGCTTCCTCCACACAAGGATCGCCCGGGTTGAAGCCGGTTTTATGCATCACTTTTGTGCAATGCTGATTTTCAATGAGCAGAAAACCGGAACCGAGATCATCCACGGAAGTAACCTCTCCTTTATATACCAGTGTACCGTTACGACTTACTACCCGACCGGGCAGCACCACTACATCTTCATCAATATTACCACAACGATATTCTTCGTTCAGCTCATCTGCCTCGGCAGCAATCACTTCGGTGCCGTTCTCATCCATAAATCCATACGCATTATGCTGCAGAAACGGAACAAGATAATGGCGTGGCAACGATGTATACATCTGGCTGGAGTCGCTTCGATCCTCTTGCAACGGTTGGGCTGGTGGTTCTTCGGCCTGCAGGTAGTATACAATTTGCTCGGCACGCTCGCGAAAATTGCTCTGGGGATACCGTTGTAAAAAATTATGGAAGCTCTCAATCGTTCCCGAAGCCGTGGCAATTTCAAAAATATGCTGTTCAACTTCTTTCCGATAGGTGGTCTGCGGATGCACCTGTAGAAATATTTCGTAAGTCTCAAGTCGCCTGTCGCGAGTCTTCTCTTCGTAGAGTAATTTTTCATACAACGACCTGGCTTCCTCTACCTGGTGTCCCTGCGGATACTTATATATATAGGATGAAAAAGCATGATACGTGTTGATGCGACTTGCTTCTGCAAAGGCCGCTTTATCACGAAGCTGCAGCGCTTCAGAACGCTCGCGGGCCAACGGAAAAACATCGAGGAAATAGGTATAAGAAGCCTCAGTATTAAGTTGTTGCGCGCGTTGAAAAGCTGCACTATCCACCTGTTCGAGAAGACGTATGATTATCATACTGTCTAGCGGAAAACGCTTCATTTTTTCACGCTGTTTCAGTGTAAGCCTGGTATAATCATGAAGTGAAGCCTCGGCATGCTGATGCGCAGAGTCAATGTGAAACTGCGGATTGGCAGGAGCGAAAAAGTAGTGCGCCATCACATAGTGCGCAGCTGCATTGGCACTATCCTTACTCAGAATTTTTTTTAGCTGTTCATGTGCACGCACCCATTTTTGCTTTGACAGACTACTCCATGCACTTCGCTCTGATGAGAGCTGTGCTTTGAGGTATCCTGACAACAGCATGACAACGCATAGTATGGTAAATTTCCGAATCAATGTCTTTGAGTGCTTCGTGCCGGGGTAAAACTACAAACTTCATGTTAAGATTTATTCTTGACAAAGCTTGTCAATATTGGAACATGTAATAAATTTTGTAAATTTTCAGGATGTTAACTGTCCGACATGGCGAAACTCAAGAACATTATTAAGCAATTATCAGAGAAAGACTTCAAGGCGATTCATGACTCGCTCATTGAGAGTAACGCTGAGAAATCAGCATACCTGCTGAAGTCACTCCGTGAACGACAACTTTCCGATAACAAAATTATGTCGGAGCTGGAGGTAAACGCAAACGCGTACTATACCTTGCGCTCACGACTTAATCTGAAGATTGAAGAATACCTGATGGGACAATTGGAAAGTCCGCGTACAGATGTTCTCCGTAAAGTTGCCAACATTACCGAAGTACTCTTCACAAAAAAGAAAGCAATCTCTGTTGCTACTCTTAAAAAACTGGAGAAAGAACTTCTGGATTATGATCTCGCAAACGAGCTGACTATCATCTACAAGTCACTCAAGAAACTCAACATCAATTCGCCCGATTACTTTCAGTACTCGCAATTGTATAACCGCCANNGTGGCGTATATGCTGGCCGTTGATAAAGCCGAAGACCTGCTGGCCGACTACTTTAAAAAGTATGGCGACTATATGCTGAACGGTGGCGAAGTGGAGAAGCTGGGCCTTGGTTTGTTGATGAAAGAAATGCAGAACGTTGCCAAGCTATACGAATCGCACCGGTTATATGT
>DJFR01000151.1:0-61240 GCA_002432545.1 Flammeovirgaceae bacterium UBA5867
TCGCCTGATGCTGCTGCCAGAAAGAAACCCAAACGGTTCTTCACTGCTTGCTGTTGTGCCTGCGCATTGCCTGCTAACATGAGTGTCAAGCATGTAAGTGACGCAATAACTAAAAGTTTTTTCATAGGTAAACTAAATTTATTTAGGGCGCGAACATACTATTTTTTAGGAATATCAATAGGAGAAATCCGCCAGTAGTTATTATCCTTGCCTAAGTGTATATCTTTGCTTTCATGTACAAATTTTTTATCCGCCCGCTATTTTTTCTAATCGACCCCGAAAAAATACACCATTTCGTTTTTGCTGTTCTTCGCGTAAGCGGAAGGATACCAGGGATTAAGACTTTTCTTCGTTTTTTATTCCATTTCGAACATCCGCAATTAGAGCGTGTAATTTTTGGACTAAGATTTAAAAATCCTGTGGGCCTCGCTGCCGGGCTTGATAAAGATGCGCGGATCGTGGATGAGATGGGATGCCTAGGGTACGGCTTTATCGAGATCGGTACATTAACCCCTAAACCTCAACCCGGAAATGACAAACCGAGGTTGTTCCGGCTTCCGCAAGACGAGGCACTTATTAACCGCATGGGGTTTAATAACGAAGGCGTAGCAGCTGCTGCCGAAAGATTGAAGAAACGCAAGTCATCAGTATTGGTAGGGGGTAACATTGGCAAGAATAAAGTAACGCCCAACGAAAATGCCATGGACGATTACGCGTATTGTTTCGAAGCGCTTTATCCGTATGTAGACTATTTCGTTGTCAACGTAAGTTCTCCCAACACACCGGGCTTGCGTGAACTACAGGAGAAAGAACCGTTACAGAAATTGTTAAGTCATGTTATAACGCTCAGCAAACAAAAGGAAAAGTATAAACCTGTATTGTTAAAGATAGCCCCTGATCTTTCGCCATCACAGCTGGATGATATAGTCTCTATATTAAAAGAAACAAAAACAGATGGCGTGATCGCTACCAATACAACCATTGACAGGAGTGACCTGGTTACAGATGCTGCCGAAGTAGCGGCTATAGGAAACGGAGGATTGAGCGGGAAGCCACTCACCTTACGCTCAACACAAGTTATAGCCTATCTGCGTAACATGCTCGGTAAAGATTTTCCGATTATTGGCGTAGGCGGTATAATGACTCCGGAAGATGCAGTTGAAAAATTAAAAGCCGGTGCAGATCTGGTGCAGATATATACCGGCTTTATATACGAAGGCCCTGCGTTTGCAAAGCGAATCAACAAGACTATACTGGGCTATATAAAAGCGAAAGCTAAGGTATAGCGGTGAAATATAGCGTGGCTTTCAGCGTTCCGTCAATTTCAATACCAGTGTCAGGATCCTCGTAAGTCTCATCGCGTTCAGCGTAGAGCGTAAGTTTGGTATCGCTAAGTTCCTTGATGGTATAATCTCCGGATATACTGATGTTTTCAATGGTATAGTTTACACTGAGTGTAAGTGTATTTCCATTTTGTACCCACGTGCCGGTAGCAGATTGCCCTTCGTCTTCAATGGTTACGGAGCCGTTCTCCTTGAAGTCAAGCGTAGCGTTAAACGTATCGTCATCTTCACTTCTTACAGGAACGCCAAAAGCTTCCAGCGTAAGCTCCAGGCGGGTACCTTGCCAGCGTCCTTCCACGGTGCGGCTTACTTCTTCATCATCGTCATCGCAGGCGCTGAAACCTGTTACCAGCAAGCCCAGCAGCAACCATGCATTCATTCTGTTTTTCATAACGTCTTTTCGTTTTTATTCATTGATGTCTTTGCGGAAGTTAGTGAAACTAAATTATTATGCCTGTTAAATATACCGCATCAAATAACCAACTGGCGATCGATAAAACTTTTTATATAAACCTGTAACCACAACGGTTCTCATTCAAACATTTCGTAACTTCCATGCGTACACGGGGTGAGGCGTTGAAAAACTGTCAATCGAAATACTCTCTCGTTATGAAAATAAATATACCTAACGCGGCAGTTCTGCTGCTGCTTTTTTCTACGATTATACTCTGGTCGTGGAAAAGATCCGAAGGTCCGGATAAGATTGTCTATACCCAGCCTGTTGAGACGCGCATAACGATGTGCGGTTCTTTTCAGCCTGACTATTTTGACACAACGTATTCGGCCCGCATTCTACCTGGTCTGGGTAATCTTCATTACCCGGTAACAACAACTTCTATAAAAGCTCAGGAATTTTTTGAACAGGGCTTACGATTGGTATATGCTTTTAATCATTGGGAAGCTATACAGGCTTTTCGCGAAGCTATACGGATCGATCCTGATTTCGCTATGGGCTATTGGGGGCTGGCACTTGCGTATGGTCCTAATCTCAACGATGTAAATCCGAAAGACCGCGAGCGTATCGCACACGAATCTGTTCAGAAAGCCAAAGCGCGTATGAATGTTATTTCGCAGGTAGAGAAAGATCTTATCGCTGCGATGGGTGCGCGCTATAATGGGAAAGCATACGACAATCGTGATTCACTGAACCGGTCGTATGCAGATGCCATGCTTGAACTCACACGTAAATATCCCGATGATGCTGAAGTGCAGACACTATGCGCGGATGCTATTATGAATACAATGCCGTGGGACTACTGGAATAAAGATGGTTCGCCCAAAGCAGAGACTGCGGTTGCAAAAAAAGTTCTCGAACACGCCTTGAAAAAACATCCGGAACATCCGGGCGCACATCACCTATATATACATCTTGTAGAAGCATCCACTACTCCGGAGCTTGCTTTGCCGAGCGCGAAGTTTCTGGAGACAGCCATGCCGGGTGCAGGACATCTGCTGCACATGCCGACTCACATCTATATCCGTACCGGGCAATATGCACGATCAATCGATTGGAATATAAAAGCTGTTCAGGTTGATGAAGATTACCTGTCAGCTTCTGCCAACCAGGGTATGTATCGCATGGGATACTATCCGCATAATATAGACTTTATCAGTTTCAGCTCGTATATGGAAGGACGAAGCGCAATGGGTATACAAAACGCGATGAAGCTTGCCTATAAAGGAAGTATGATTACCGAGAGCAACCCTGTGATAGCGCAATACTATAGCGTTGAGCCGATGCTTGCCTTTGTGCGCTTTGGTAAATGGAATGATATACTGTCGCTGGCGGCTCCGCATAAAGACATGGTATATATGAATGCGATCTGGCGCTTCGCGCGGGGTATAGCATTCGTCAGAGCTAACAACATTACGCAGGCTTCGACCGAGCTTGCTAAACTGGATTCGCTTTCAAAACAGGAAGCACTTAAGTCTGTTTACTTTTCGTTTAACCCGGCATCCGATATAGTCCAGGTGCCGCTTCATATTTTACAGGGTGAATTGCTGCTGAAGCAAGGCAAGCTGAATGAAGGACTTGCTGCTTTGCAGGATGCTGTTAAGGCTGAAATAAATCTCCGCTATATGGAACCTCCGGATTGGAAAATTCCTTCGCGCCATTTTCTGGGTGCAGCATTATACGATGCCGGTAAATTTGCAGAAGCAGAACAGGTATATGCGGAAGACCTGAAGATAAATCGTGAAAACGGATGGGCATTACTGGGCTTGCAGTTGAGTCAGCAGAAACAAGGTAAGAAGACTGAAGCCACTGCGACAGCAAAACGCTTTGCGAAAATGTGGAAGAACGCAGATATAGTGTTGACGACTTCGCGGTATTAAATTATGGTATATATCTGGAATAAGTGCTCCAGATATATACCTGTTAGTACTTTCGCTGGCGTATTCCGTTTTTATCTGCGACCGTTAGTGCACTGGAAAAATCATATTCTTCCTTGCTAATCAGCTCTTCAACAAATTTGCCCGGTTCATCGGCTTCGTACTCATTAAGTCGCAAATAGATGACATCCGCCTTGGGTTTGTAATTGTATTTGAAGATTAGTTCTCCGTAGTCGCGATCAAATGTTAAGATTGTGCGTTCTTCTCGCATAGCAATGGCCATAACAACATGATCTTGAATGCTTGGATTATCGGTTCCAATGGATGTAATGTCGTAACCTTTGCTTTGTAAATACAAGACACTCCTTAATGGAAAATTTTCGTTAGCGAGTAATTTCATCAA
The DNA here is from genome assembly GCA_002432545.1 of Flammeovirgaceae bacterium UBA5867. GTDB lineage: Bacteria > Bacteroidota > Bacteroidia > Cytophagales > Cyclobacteriaceae > Ohtaekwangia. The sequence goes on from DJFR01000151.1 coordinate 4,078, forward strand.
CTCTAAGCAGTCTTTCTTGTCGGTGTGCATAGCAAGCCATCGTGGATGCAATCTTGAATATATGCAAAAACAGCTTGAAGAGATTGTTTTGTTAAGCGAGGGTAATTTTCGATAACATCATTTTCCGTCCAGCCTTGAGCGAGAAGTCCAACAATATGTTCTACAGAGATTCTGGTTCCCTTAATTGTGGGCTTCCCAAGCAATACATCCTTATCCGAAATGATATAGTTCTGCCAATCCATAAAACAAATTTACATATTTTTTTATATGACGTTGTCAGGGTTTACTCGGTATCAACCGGTGATAAAACAAAAAAGACATAAGAACGATTCCTATGCCTCTTTAAATGTTGTAATGTTCTATTCTTTTATCCCCGCCAGCTTCAGCATGAACGCATCGGCCAAGGCTTCGTCTTTCAATGCCTGGAATCTTCCGGATGAACCTCCGTGGCCGGCACTCATGTTGGTTTTAAAGAGAAGCAGGTTATTGTCTGTTTTCATGGCGCGTAATTTGGCAACCCACTTGGCGGGTTCCCAGTACTGCACCTGGCTGTCGTGCAGACCGGTTGTGACCAGTAAATTCGGATACGCTTTCTTCTCAACATTGTCGTAAGGAGAATAGGACAACATATAGTCATACTCTTCTTTTACATTCGGATTTCCCCACTCTTTCCATTCGAACGTTGTCAATGGTATACTTTCGTCCATCATCGTGGTGATCACATCTACGAAAGGAACGTCAGCAATTATACCTTTATACAGATCAGGGCGCATGTTCGTGACGGCACCCATCAATAAACCTCCCGCACTTCCGCCATTGGCAAAGAGTTTATCTTTCGCTATATATTTATTCTGCACCAGGTATTCGGAACAGTCGATGAAATCGGTAAAGGTATTTTTCTTCTTCAGCATCTTGCCGTCTTCATACCATTTACCACCCATTTCCTGTCCGCCACGAATGTGTGCAATAGCAAATACAAATCCGCGGTCAAGGAGCGTGAGACGTGTCGAGCTGAAGAATGCAGGCATGGAAAAACCGTACGATCCGTATGCATACTGCAGCCCGGGACTGGTGCCATCTTTTTTGAAAAGGTCTTTACGATATACTATAGATACCGGTACCATGGCGCCATCGCGTGCTTTTACCATCACGCGTTCTGACTGATAATTGTTCTTGTCAAAACCCCCGAGTATCTCTTCTTCTTTCAATAATTTTTTATCGTGTGTGTTTACATCGTAATCGTAAATGGAGTTTGGTGTGGTAAGCGATTGATAATTATAGCGCACGATCGTTGTGTTGAACTCCGGGTTGGCAGCCAGGCTTGCGAAATATACCGGTTCATCAAAATCAACGGTGTGATCAGCTTTATCGCTCCAGCGAACGATGCGTATTTTGCTAAGTCCTTCCGTTGTTTCCTGCAAGGCAAAATAATCTTTGAACAGATCAACGTTTTCGATAAAAACGTTGTCGTTATGAGCAATCACATCTGTCCAGTTTTCTTTAGCGGGTTTTGTTACCGGGGCTTCCACCAGGCGGAAGTTCGGAGCGTTCAGGTTGGTAAGTATATAGAACTTTGTATTTGCGTGGTCTGCGCTATATTTTACATTAGCTTGCAAAGGCTCCAGTAAAGTAGCTTTACCTTTAGACTGGTCGGCATCCAGGTAGCGCTCAGCCTGTGCATCGGTACGGTTGCTGGAAATAAATATATACTTCTCTGATTTTGATTTGTGAATCGAGCATTCCAGTGTGGAATCTTTTTCGGTATAGATTAACTCGTCCTGTGCGGCCGGTGTACCCAGCGTATGGCGGTATACTTTGTTGCCAATGAGTGTTTTTGGATCAGCCTGCACATATACAAATGTTTTGTTGTCGTTATACCATTCTATTTCGCCTTCGGTGCCTCCAATCCTATCAGCATACAGATTGCCTGTTTTCAGATCTTTTATACGGATGGTATAGAACCTGCGGCCTACTGTATCAGTTATTATAGCGGCCAGCATGTGGTCAGGACTTACCTCTGCATCGATATCAAAAAAGTTGTGGCCTTTGCTCAGGTCGTTACCATTGGCAATTACTTCTTCGGCCGCATCCAGCGATCCTTTCTTCCGACAGATTACCGGGTATTCATAACCTTCTTCGTAGCGGGTATAGTAATAATAATCGTCTAACCTGTAAGGGACAGATTCATCTTTCTCTTTGATGCGTCCCTTCATTTCGTTGAATAATTTTTCCTGCAGTGATTTCGTGTCGCTTAGCATCGTATCAACGTAAGCGTTCTCTGCTTTCAGGTATTGAATAACAGCAGAGTCTTCACGATTCTTCAGCCAGTAGTAATCATCCACGCGCTTGTGTCCGTGATTTGATACGATCTCAAAAGGTTTCTTTTCTGCTACGGGTGGTTTAACATCCGGGTAGTGTTTTGTTTCTTTTTCAGGATTACATCCTGCCAGGACGATAACGCCTGCAAGTGCCAGCCAGTGTATTGTTTTCATGGGGTGAGTTATTCAGGAGTGCAATATCTGCAGATTGACACTATAACTACAATGACGAAGCTGATAATCTTATGAGCGGTTAATAATCGTTGCTTAGTTGTGATTTCATTTCGCGATGATTCCAGCTTACCTCGATGTTACTGATAAGACTCTTCCTGTTCAGTTGAAAGATGATGAGATGTTGGCAATTGAGTGCGCGCCCTTCACAATGTATATCGGCAAAAGTATAGGTATGCCGGGCTTGCACCGATACAAGAAGCGTAACGGTGTCGGTATCTTCTTCGAGCCAGGTGGTGTTGTGTATGATAACCCGGAGATCAGAAAAACTTTCGAGAAAGGCATTCCAGAAAATCCGCCCTATAGAATGAACATGACCTGAAAAGGATTTTCCCAATGGAACGAAATGAACAAAGGCCTGCTCATCACAAAGGTTCAGCATATCGTTAATTTCACCCGCTTCAAAAGCGTGCAGAAAATTGAGACAGTGCTGTCGGTTGGTATATCCTTTACTTTTTGGCAGTCCAATATTCTTTTCCATACCAATAGATCTTTAAGGAAGCTACAGTAAACGGGAAACTGCGGCTAGCAAAAACGACATTAACAACGCACTGCCTACAGGCAGGTACGGCAACAAAGTCCTAATTAATCTTTACGATTTTTCGAACTACCTCTGTATTGTTATACCGGATCTTCACCAGGTATGTGCCTTCCGGAAGTCCATTCAACCCGATGTGGTTCTCAGTCTCCATACCTTGTATACTCCGGATCGTTTGTCCCATCACATCCAGTAAAGCGATGGATGAAAGTTGTGCTTCCGAAAATTTAACGATGATCTCTGACGATGCCGGGTTGGGATATAGTATAATGTTGCTGGCAGATGTACTTTCATTACCAGTGATAAGGTATACAAAATCAGCCGAGCGGCCGGTGCAACCATTGTCGGATACATCCACAGCGTATACACCGTTTTCCAGCAGACTGATGTCCAATGTCTGGCTGGTGGCGCCATTGATAACTTCGTTGTTCAGATACCATTGATAACTTTCTCCCACTGGAGCTGTGAGGGTAGAGCCGTTTAATACAACAGCACCTACCGCATTGCAGAGTTCGTATTCCGCATAGTTTCCGCGCGCTTCATTTCCTACGGTGTAAAATCCTCCACCTACAGATAAACGTATATCCGAAGCGGCAAGCGTATATACATAGAAGCCGCCTTCATCTTCAATAATGTCCGGATTCCAGTCGTTGATGGTGGTTGTGGTGAGATTGAAAGATGCCATACCATTTCTTCCAGCTCCGGAGACTTCATCAAAATATCCGGCTACATATATATCGCGATTGTTCACAGCCATGTCATTTACAGTTCCATTTACAAAAGCAGGGTTCCATGTTGTTGCAAGTCCCGATGTAGCATCCAGCGCAGCAATGCCATACGGCCTGTATGCACCACCTAGGGATTTGGGGAAATCACCGAGTACATATACCGTGCTATTTTTTACGATCAGTTTGGTTATGCCAGAGCCATTTACCTCCGGTGCCCAGGCAGCAGGTATTCCTGTAGTGGCATCAACTGCCGCCAGGTGTGTACGTGCAATACCATTGATGAGGTTGAACATGCCCCCTATATATACTGTACTGCCGGAAATATCGAGTGTGTTAACAAACTGAATGGTCGTTTTTCCATCACCCACTACAGGGTTCCAGGCGGTGAGTGTACCGGTTGTCAGGTCAATGGCTGCGAGGTTCGGACGTGTTGATCCGTTTACATTCAGAAACAGTCCGCCTATATATAGCAGGTTGTCTTTTATCTTCATGCTTCTCACCGCTGTGTTGTCAAATGTAGCGGTAGTGCCCGTAGCTACCGGTGCCCAAGACAGCAGGGCCCCGGTAGAAAGATTAAAGGCTGCCAGATTTTTACGACTCGATCCGTTTACGGTGCTGAACGACCCGCCTATATATACGATGTTACTCTGTATAGCCATGGTATATATTTCGCCACCTGAATTCAGCTCGATGGTATACGGCCAGATTTCTCCGGTTGTTTCGTTAAAGATGATGGCATTGCCGGTAGTCTGAGGTTTAGCAATCGTAAAATATCCACCCGTGAAAACTGTGTTTCCGTTAACCGCTACAGCCGTTACGTCAGAATTAAGATTGGGATTCCAGCTCAGCAATGCTCCTGTGTTAACCGTTACAGCTGCTATACCGAAGCGATCCGTAAGGTTTGCCTGGTTGATGTAACCTCCTATATATAGCGTTGTTCCGGATAAGGCAAGTGTATTAACCGTAGAAAAAGATCCAAGATTGGCATTCCAGGTTGTAACGCCTCCATTGGTAGTGCTTACGGCAGCTACCGAGTTTCGGGCGACACCGTTAATAGTTGTGAAATAGCCAGCAACAAACAGGCTGGAACCTGACAGTGTAACTTTATAAATATAACCTGTACCGTTTGTGTTAGCCGCCCAGGTAGAAATTACAGTGCCTGTGGTTGTGCCGATGTTGATAGCAGCCAGACCTGTACGGGTGAGTCCACCTACAGCATCAAAAATTCCACCGATATAAATGGTGTTGGTAGCTGAGTTTACAGCAAGGGTATATATATCGTTGTCAACAACAGGCGGAACCCAACTGGTAGCAGCACCGGTTGTAGAATTAAGTGCAGCTAAATTATTTAGTGATTTTCCTCCAATTGAACTGAATTCACCTCCTACATATACCGTTGTGCCTACAACTTGTATAGCATGCACAAAACTGTTGGCATTTGGATTCCACGGAAGAAGTGTGTTGGTAGAGATATCAATCGCAGCGATATAATTTCTGTTCTGTCCGGATACCTGTGAGAAGTTACCGGCCATGTATAGTGTAGTTCCTTCCAGTACCAGGGTACGCACATAAGCGTTGGGGGCAGGATTGAAACTTGCATCGAGTGTTTTATCGGCTTTGATGTGAATGAGATTTTCAACCGGTTCGTTATCAACAGCTGTTAACGATCCTCCTATATACCAGCCGCCTTGTCCATCGGACACAACGGCTGCTACATTTCCGCTTATCACAGGCAGTGCGGCATCGTATATACCGGTGGCAGCATCGATAGCAATTCCATTCCCGGAATATTTACCGGTTTCGTACATGCTCGAGCCCATCAGCATGGTATAGCCTTTGTCGTGTGCAATGCGATCAGGTCCGTTCCTGACTACATATGCATCAAGTCTGTGGTCGTTTGATTGAGCTGACCCTTGTTGTATAACAAAGATCATGAGCAGCACACTGACGAACCGGTATATATAAAGAGGTTGCATAGGTAGAGCGTATTATGAGGGTAACTTACAAATATGCCGACTGAATTAATTCCCGATCGGTTTCAGATAACTTATGCCGATGATCCAGGCGCGGTTGTTATTGCGTGTGTCATCGTTGAGTTTCTTTTGCAGATCAAGCAGTCCCATTTCGTAACGGAAATCAAGCGATAAACTTCCGTTCTTCAGTATATATTCGATACGACCGCCTGCATTGGGACCTATATCAAAACGTGATGCTTCACTTTTTTCGAAATCAAAATCTTCGCTGGCCTGGTCAAAGCCTTCCATTTTATATTTACCGCTTACCCAGTACGCTGTATATATACCGGCCGTGAGGTGTGCTTTAAAGTTATCGAGTGCTGGAATAATGAATCCATAGTCCAGCATGATGGGTACTTCCAGGTAATTCGCTTCAAGCTGGTCTGTTATACCATCGCATACTTTGTGATAGTATCCTTTCTGAGTGTATTGCAGTTCCAGTTGTAAGCCGATGTTGCTGTTTACCTGCTTAAAAGCAAGGGCACCAAAGGTAAAGCCTATGTTGGACACTTCCTTCCAGGGCGTTTTTGTTTTATAGTTGGAGAATGTTGTTCCGGCTTTTGCACCAATAGACCACAGCTGGGCATGGGTAACAACGGGTATGGAAATAAAGAAGCAGAGTATAAGTTTTTTCATAGACAGGATATAGCGTACCAAAAATGACTAAAGCGGGCTGGTATACATGTTATGCATGTATACTATATATCTGTTATCAATAAGGTTCCAGAATAAACTCTATGGTGGAGGGGCCGTCTTTTATACCCGTGTCGCGGTTAATGACAAGAACCATTTTTCGGGGTGTAAGACTTTCGATTACCCATAGTTCTTTGGGAGCATCGGCTGGCAACAACTGCAGAATGGTGTTGTTGTTTTTAACAGACCAGTTGCCTGAATCTGTTTTACCGCTAACCTGTATCCGATTAAAAGTGGATGTGGTGTCGGTGGTTGGGGAGGGTTCTGCCAGAGTCAACCTGTACTGACTCAGATCGCTGGTGTTGTCCTTCACACCATCAATATATACCTCTGTAAGTTTCCAACCACCGGCCACAATGCACATCCTCGATGGGCAGTCCGGAATACTTTCCGAACAGGACGCCGAACAAACTGTTGCTAAAGCCAACGCAACAACTATAATATTTTTTCTCATACTGAATAGAGTATTCCTGAATTATGCAACGCTATATCCAACTGAACAAATCATGGTAACGGTACGGCTATCGGTTCTTATCATATCACAACTGGTATGCTGGCCTGCAGCTATAGCAGTATATGAGTTTGCATATGTCAGGAATAGAGAGGGTCTTTCAGTACGCATAACTTCTTTAAGTGAGGCGAAGGTAGTGTATGGGATCTATTGAATGCATCACACGAAAATGTGAGCGTACGGGTTACATTAAAAATATAAATATATAGTGAATGAAGCTTGCTTAAGAAGTTAAACAAGCTTTTCATTGATAGCTTTTGATACGGCTTCTGTCTGACTGCGCACCTGGAGTTTCTCGTAAATGTGTTTGATGTGTGTGCGCACAGTATCGATGCTGATGCTGAAATGTGCTGCGATAAGTTTGTAGCTGTTGCCTTTGGACAGGCTGGCAAGAATTTCTTTTTCGCGGGCGGTGAGCTGGTATTTGTTGGCTTGGTCTGCAGGCAGTTGTTGCAACTGTGCTACGACCAAACGCGCTATGCCCGGACTCATCGGTGCACCACCATTCATTACTTCGTGTATCGACTCAATTAATTTTTCGGGTAAATATTTCTTCAACAGGTAGCCGGAAGCACCTGCACAGATAGCATCGAGTACGTGTTTATTATCATCAAACACGGTGAGCATAAGTATATAAATAGAAGAGTTGAATGACCTGACTTTTTTAACGGCTTCAATACCGTTCATGCCGGGTAAATCAATATCCATCAATATAACTTCGGGTTGCAGATTTTTTACCTGTTCTTCTACATGCAATACTTCACCAAAGCTGCCGGTAAGAACAAAATCTGTGGAAAGGGATATCAGCGCGCTGACACTTTCGCGCAATTGCTGATTATCTTCATATAAGAGTAGCCGGATCGACACAGTCTGCAATATAAGTGAAGGGATTATTTCTACAGATACCCTGATTATGTGAGAGGGATGCGCACGATGACGCTGGTACCCTCGGCCGGCACTGATTCAATCTGTAATACTGCGTGTATCGACTCGGCCCGGTAGCGCATATTTTTTAAACCATTGCCGTTGGAAATCAGCGCACTATCAAACCCAATACCATCATCGCTGATGCGCAGACGTATGCCCTGTGCAAAACGTGTAAGGTGCACCACCAATTTTTTGCATCGACTATATTTGGCAGCATTGTTAATGGCTTCTTTAAAAATGAGGTAGAAGTCCTTGCGTACGTGCAGATCCATGCGGGCCGTGGTAAAATCTCCGTCTTCAATAAACTCATAGTATATATCCTGCGGCTCCAGAATTTCTGCCGTAAACTCTTTCATGCGGATAATAACTTTTTCGAGCGAGTCATTTTCCGGGTTGATGGCCCATACTATATCACTCATACTCTCCTGCATGAGTGCTGCATTCTGGCGAATGGATTTCAGGTAGGTTTGTGATGCTTCGGTTTCGCGTTTCTCCAAAGCAATGTTGCTCATGATCTTGATACTCGACAGCGTGGAGCCCATGTCGTCATGCAGATCGCGCGCAACTTTACTGCGTATCTGTTCTTCAACAAAGTAGCGGCTTATCTTGGCGCTGCATATCGCGGCAATCTCTTTCATCATGTGCAGGTGCCACGAGTTAAAGTATCGTTTATGTGTGTTCTCTGAATCGATCACACCAAATACTTTTCCTTCTACGATGATCGGTACGGTTAGTTCCGACAGCCGCGTTTTATCATCTATTATATAGCGTCTGTCTCTGGATGTATCGGCTATAATTTCCGCTTTACCGGTTTTGGCAACGGTGCCTACTATACCTTTACCTATCGGGATCTCGATCGGGTTTACAATCTGGTAAGGTTCACGACTCTTCGGGCCTGCGGCTGCTTTTTGTACCAGTATCTCATATTCGGGTATAACAAGATATACCACGCAATCTTCAAACTTGAGTAACTCAACACAGTTGATGGCGATGGTCCAGAATACATCTTTCACCGTGTTTTTGTTATAGAGCGAAGTTGCAAACTGATTCAGGATTTTCTGCGCGATGAACGTGCGTTGCAGGGAGACAATGCCGGAGTATAGTGCATAGCCTGCTATACCAATTAGTATACCTATAAACCAGAACTGTTTCCAGAAAGGAGGTGTAATGGTAAATTCGATCGAAGCGATGTTGGAAGATTCCTGTCCGGTAGGATCTATAGCCTTTACCTGAAATGTATAGTGGCCGTCACGCAGGTTTACATAGTGCGCATTATGTTTGTTGCCGGCATCGATCCAGTCATCATCAAAACCATCAAGCTTGTAAAAATATTTTACCTGTGCTGGGAAGGTAAAGGTAAGCGCAGCAAACTCTACCAGTAATTCATTGTGCTTGTATGAGAACACCGGGTCTTTATCGCTCGTAACAATGCTATCGCTCACAGTCGCGTGTGTAATCACGACTGGAAATTTTTCAGTATGATGCACAAGACTATCCGGATGGAATTTGATAAACCCGTTGCCGGCACCGGTAAGAAGTTCGCCTTTGCTATTGCGTGAAATGGTATTGCTGAGGTTTGTAAAAGGAAGTCCTGCCGCTTTATCATAGTGGCGTATAATTTTTCCCCGTGCATCTATACATGTAAGTCCTTTGAATGATGCGAGCCACAGGTTTCCGTGTTCATCGGCTTCAATCGCATGAATGGTACTTTCAGGAAGTCCGTTCTCGATGGAAAACGTTGTGAAGTTTTTCCCGGGGGGAGCTTTGTACGAAAATTTACTGATTCCTCCTGATGTAGTGGCAATCCATATATTTCCATCCTTATCCTGCGCCAGATCGTTTACCAATGCCGAATGCAGGCGATGTGGATTGCTGGGATCTATACCGCTATACTGAAATTTGCGGGTTCGTAAATCATATTGAAATATACCATAGCTGTAATCGCCAATCCATACTTTATGATGTGCAGTATCGGAGAGGAGGGATGTAGGCCGCGAAGCAAAAAGGCCATCCTCACGCTCGGTAAAAAGTTTCCATTCGTGTGTTTGGGTGTTGTAGTGAAATACACCATAATGCAGCGAGGCAAACCAGAAGTTACCTTCGCCATCTTCAATCATATCATTGAAGAGATAATCGTCTTCTTTGGCAGGATGAGGAAAGACCGAGAAGCGTAAATGGGTTGTATCCGAAACAAATATATGCCGGCTTGTTAATACCCAGAGGCGATGGTGTGAATCTTCAAAAGTATAAGAGCATTTGAGAAGTGGTTTACCGCCTATCGTGGCAATCTCCTGTATAGCACCGTTCTGCTTGTTAATAACCATAAGGCGATCGCGCGTATAGGAGCTTACATAGTATTTATTGTCGATAGCGTGATCAAGTATATGGTAACAATTTCCAGCCGGCAGCGCGCTGGTGTTGGTAAATACCGGGGTGAAGGGGAAGAGATTGGTATGCTGATCGTAAATGCGAATGCCCCGCGAAGTGCCGATCCAGATAATGCCGTTGTGCTGATATATACTCGTTGCCTTCTCGTGATGTATACTGAATGGATTGATATCATCCACCATCAGCGGAGAAGCTTCTTCAGTTTCCGGATTAACGGTCCATACACCTTTCAGCGTAGGTATAATAATAAGTTCGGGCTGACCTTTGATTAACGAAGAAGGTTTGTCGGGTATAATTTCTTTCAGCTCGCTGCTGTCGGTCTTAAATACATATAGCCTTTCCTGCCCAAAGAAAACCTTGCGATGATTATCCGTTGTGTGCAGGTAAACGAAGTCTGAAGTATAGTCGCCACCATAATATTGAAAAGTATGCGTGCGTGTACTGAAGCTGAATAGCCCGGCCGTTGTACCGAGCCAGAGTTCGTCCATCGACTTGTATGCAATTTTTTGTATCGCTGTATAGGCACTTGCCGGTCGCCACGGTAAGGCTGTGCGCACAAACTCGCGCCAGGGAAAATGTGTAAATGTATTGGCTATAAGATCGTAGTAACAAAGGTCGCGGGCATCGGGTGCAATCCAGATACGGTCATATGCATCGGCATATATATCCCACACGAGTGCGTTGCTAAGTTTATTTTTTTTAGGTTGATTGCTGTCAGGACTGGCGGTGAAGATATATAAGCTGTCCTTTTCTGCGTTTAGTACATTGAGTCCATTCCACGTGGCCACCCAGAGACGTCCTTTACGATCTTGCTCGATGTCGTTGATATGTTCGTGCGAGATTTTAAAAGGCACGTTGCCCGGGCGATAGATTCTGAATTGAAAACCATCGTAGCGGTTCAATCCGTTGGCAGTACCGATCCACATAAAGCCGGAGCGGTCTTTCAGGAAAGAAGTTACACGGTTGTCAGACAATCCATTTTGCTCGGTGATCGTTTCAAAATGGTAGTACTGACCTTTCGCCAGTGAAGCGAACAGAAAAAGAAATATAAAAGTCGCGTGGGGTCTCACAACTCGATAAGTTAGTAATTTTTAGAACGATCAAATACGATACATAGCAAAGTAAGGTTTGAACGAACGGCAATTTCGCTTTTTGATCAACGTAATTCATACCTCACTTTCAGGGTTTTTATTTAGTTTTGCGGGAATCAGAGCATGGCACAGAACACATATAAGTCAAATACATTTAAGAAGCCTGAGAAGGAGAAGAAGGGGAAGGCCGCCTCTAAATCAAAATTTGATCTTTCATTTTTAAAAGATCCGCGCTTCAAACTCGCATCCGGATTCTTTTTAATGATTGCCGGTGTGTATTTATTCCTCGCACTGTTCTCTTTCCTGTTTACGTGGAAATCAGATTTTGATGTTGTCCATCCGCAGGAAAGTGAATCAATTATTGAATCAGGCAAAGAGATACGCAACTGGCTCGGCTACTATGGTGCGGTTATCTCCGATTATTTTATCAATCGCTGGTTCGGTATCTCAGCATTCTTTATTCCTCCGTTTCTTTTTATTGTAGGCTTCAAGATTGTATTCAACAAAGAACTGCTTCGTATTTTTTCGTACTCGGTGTTTTCCATTTTTGCCGGAGCCTGGTTATGCCTGTTGCTCGGGTATATGATCTTCATTAACGAAGGTGTAAGCGAGTGGAGTTTCCTCGGGGGCGGCTTTGGACTTCAGCTTGCCGAGTTGAGTGAAAGTATGTTTGGCTGGGGAACGTTCCTCATTCTTATACTCTCACTTTTTGTTTTCATTATCTTCTACTTCAACGTAACGGCTATACCGCTTTTCCTTCCGAAAGATCCGAAGCCTATGGGCAACGATGCTATTCTGGATGATGATGAGGCTGTGGCCGCTGCGACTGCAGCAGAACCTGTATTCACCGAATATACTGATGAAAAGGACAACTGGCCTGAACAGAAGAAGGAAGAAAAACTTGCAGAGCCTGTGGTGTTGGTGAAACCACCTGTTGAACCGGTGAAGCCACTGAAGAAAGAATTGAAGCTCGAAGTGGAAGTAACAGAGCCTGTGAAGGAGGAGAAGCCGGAGCCGGAGTTTACAGTAGAAGAACCACTTGATACGGATGAGCTTGCTGAAAAACTTGTTGCCGAGCAAGGTGTTTACGACCCGACACTTGATCTGAGTAATTTTAAATTACCTACACTGGAGTTGCTTAACGAATATGATATGGGCAAAGCCGGTGTAAGTCAGGAAGAGCTCAATCAGAATAAAGACAAGATCGTTGCTACGCTGGTAAACTTCAAGATCGGTATTCAAAGTATAAAAGCTACAATTGGTCCTACCGTTACATTGTATGAAATTGTACCGGATGCCGGTATAAAAATATCACGTATTAAAAACCTGGAAGATGATATTGCCCTGAGCCTCGCGGCATTGGGTATTCGTATCATTGCACCTATACCGGGTAAAGGAACGATAGGTATAGAAGTGCCGAACAAGAACCGTGAGATGGTAAGCATTCGCTCGGTGTTTGCTTCGCAGGCATTTGCTAAATCCGACAAAGAACTTCCGGTGGCAATGGGTAAGACTATATCCAACGAAGTGCTGGTAATGGATCTTGCCAAGATGCCTCACTTGCTGGTAGCGGGAGCAACTGGTCAAGGTAAATCGGTGGGGTTAAATGTGATTCTCGCTTCTCTATTATATAAGCGTCATCCATCGCAGCTTAAGTTTGTGCTGGTCGATCCGAAGAAAGTGGAGATGTCGCTCTTTAGTAAAATTGAAAGACATTACCTCGCGAAACTTCCCAACAGTGAAGAGGCAATCATTACTGATACAAAGAAAGTGGTGCATACACTCAACTCGCTTTGTATAGAAATGGAGAACCGGTATGAAATTCTGAAAGATGCCGGGGCGAGAAACCTGAAAGAATACAACGCGAAATTTATAGCGCGCAAACTCAATCCGAAAGAAGGACACCGCTTCCTTCCCTATATAGTTTTGGTGATTGATGAGTTGGCCGACTTGATGATGACTGCGGGCAAAGAAGTTGAAACACCAATTGCTCGTCTCGCACAGCTTGCCCGTGCTATAGGTATACATTTGGTGGTTGCTACGCAGCGTCCTTCGGTAAACGTAATTACCGGTGTGATCAAAGCGAACTTCCCGGCACGTTTGTCGTTCCGCGTTACTTCTAAAGTAGACTCACGCACCATTCTCGATGCAGGTGGTGCCGATCAACTTGTCGGTCAGGGTGACATGTTGTTGTCGTCTGGCTCTGATGTTATTCGTATACAATGTCCTTTTGTAGATACACCGGAAATTGAGCGCGTTGTTGAATTTATCGGATCACAACGTGGTTATGATTCTGCCTATATGCTTCCGGAATATGAAGGTGATGACGAAGGTGGTGTTGCTGATGTGGATCTGTCAGATCGTGATGCACTCTTCGAAGATGCTGCGCGACTGATTGTTATGCACCAGCAGGGCAGTACATCGCTCATCCAGCGTAAGCTGAAACTTGGATACAACCGTGCGGGGCGTTTGATCGATCAACTCGAGGCTGCCGGTATTGTTGGCGCATTTGAAGGAAGCAAGGCGCGTGAAGTTTTAATAAAGGACGAGCTTAGTTTGGAACAATTATTGACCGCATTGAAAGAAAGACACAATCAATTTTAACTTTGCGGACATTTTTAAGTTATTAAGGAATGAAAAACTCGATTTTAGCCCTCTGCGCGATGATTTTAGTGATCACAGCATCTGCGCAATACGATCCAAAGGCACTTCAGTCACTGGATGCCATGAGCAAAAAGTACAAGTCAATCCCTGCATTTGAAGCAAACATATCGTACGTGCTGACCAATGATGTTGAAAAAGTGAATGAGGAATTCAAAGGAAAGATCACAGTAAAAGGCGACAAATTCCGGTTGGCACTTCCGGAGCAGGAGGTAATAAACAACGGTTCAACGGTATGGACATATTTACCCGAAGCAAAAGAAGTAAACATCGATAATTACGATCCGAACTCCGAAGATGTTAATCCGTCCAAGATCTACGACATCTATAAAAAAGGATTCAAGTATTTATACCTGCAGGATAAAACGGAAGGTGGCGTACTGTGTGAAGAAATAGACCTGGTGCCTGAGAAGAAAGACGCACAGTTCTTCAAGATCAAAATGTTTATCAGCAAGAAAGACAAAGCTATTCAGAGCTGGGTGATGTTTGATAAGGGTGGTAATCGTTATAAATATACCATCAGCAAATTTAATCCGAACGTAAAAGTAGACGATAGCTTTTTTGCATTCGACCTGAAGAAATATCCGGGTGTTGAAGTTGTAGACCTGCGATAATGATCAGGTACAAAAAATGAAATTAAAAGAGAAGCAGCCTCACAAGGGTTGCTTCTTTTGTTTGCAGGCTTTTTTACATTTGCCTCTGCTTTAAAAGACCACGCTTAACAAAAAGCTCCATGAATCGATCACAGCTCTTTGAACAAATCAAAAAGAAGAAATCATACCTCTGTGTAGGACTCGATACCGACTTGCAGAAGATTCCGAAGCACTTGTTGTCATCGGCTGATCCTGTTTTCGAGTTCAACAAACAGATCATTGATGCGACTCATGAGTATACCGTTGCCTATAAACCCAACATAGCTTTCTATGAAGCGCTCGGACCGAAGGGCTGGGAGAGTTTGCAGCGGACTTTGGAATATATACCCAAAGACATCTTCACTATAGCAGATGCCAAACGAGGAGATATAGGAAACACATCTTCGCTTTATGCGCGTGCTTTTTTTGAGCAGATGAATTTCGATTCCATCACTGTGGCTCCCTATATGGGCGAAGATTCAGTGAAGCCGTTTCTTGAATTTAAAAACAAGTGGGTAATTCTGCTGGCGCATACATCCAATCCGGGTGCAAGTGATTTTCAGTTACTCGAATCGAATGGCCGAAAGCTATACGAAGAAGTGATCCGCAAATCACAGGAATGGTCTACACCCGATCAACTCATGTATGTAGTAGGCGCTACGCAAGCTGACAAAATGCAAAGTATACGTGCACTCGCACCCGATCATTTCTTTCTCGTGCCCGGTATAGGAGCACAGGGAGGCGACCTCGAAATGGTATCCAGGTTCGGCATGAACAAGCAATGCGGCTTGCTGGTAAATTCAGCACGTGCCATCATCTATGCCTCCGCTGAAAAAGACTTCAACAAGCGAGCAAGCGAAGAAGCGAAGAAAGTACAACAGAGTATGGAAAAACAGCTGCTAGCTTCTAGCTTTTTTTAAGCTGCTGGCCTCTGGCTACCAGCTGCTAGTAGTTTGTGTTTAGTTTAACGTTTTTCCTCTTGTATACTAATTATTACTATAGTATAGCTGGACAAAATTTAACTTATTCGAATCGTTGTTTCTTAAAGTGACTCGATACCTCGGCCATCAGTCTAGAAGCCAGAGGCTTGAGGCCAGTAACTATTTCTCGCAACTGGCAACTAGTAACTCGCGGCTATTTCCCAATTGGGTGATTGACAACAGACATGCAAAGTCGTAACTCGGCATCTGTTAGCTAAACTATATATACCCGATGTCTGAATCTTTTATTCACTACCTGTGGCAGTATCAATATTTTAATAAGCATGATTTAGTAACGAGCGATGGCGAACCGGTAAGTATATTTCATCCCGGTTATCGGAATAGTCATGCCGGTCCTGATTTTCTGGATGTACGCTTACGCATTGGCGATATGGAGTGGAGTGGAAGTGTCGAGATACATATCGATGCTTCGGGATGGGTTCACCATCGTCATGATCACGATGCTGCGTATGATAATGTAGTGTTGCATGTAGTATGGAATAATGATAAGGCCGTAACACGTGCCGATGGTTCTATATTGCCTACACTTGAACTCAAGAATCGCGTTGAGCATGATCTGCTGCTTCGCTATAAAAAACTGGTGGGGAATCCGGAAGAGATTCCGTGCACACCATCGTTTCGTAATGTTACCCGACTGACAATCTTCTCTACACTTGATCGTGCGTTGATGGAGCGCCTGGAACGCAAAGCAAAAAATGTATTTGATCTCCTGAAGCGTAACCAGAATAATTGGGAAGAAACTTGTTATCAACTACTCGCCCGGAACTTTGGTTTCAAAGTAAATGCAGATCCGTTTCTGCAGCTGGCTCAGTCGTTACCCTATAAACTTTTACTCAAGCACCTGGACAAACCTGCTTGCGTGGAGGCACTTGTGTTTGGGCAATCCGGATTTTTAGAAGAGAGTGATGCAAGCGATGAGTATATCCGTGTGCTGCGAAGAGAACATGCTGCGTTAAGTCACAAGTATTCATTGCAGACACGGCAGCTAAATCGTGCACAGTGGAAATTTCTTCGGCTTCGTCCGGCTAACTTTCCAACTATACGTCTGGCGCAGTTCGCGAGTCTTTTGCAGAAGCAGAAAAATATAGTGAGTAAATTGCTTGAGGCTACATCATACGAAGAACTGCGGGCAATTTTTTCGGTGCGTCAATCCGATTACTGGCAGAATCATTACCAGGCAGGAAAAATTTCGCGCGATGAAATTGCCATGCTCGGAGATATGAGCATCGATAATATTATTGTAAACACAGTGGTACCGCTATTGGCAGTGTATGGAAAGTTGAAAGACGATGGCTCATACCTGGAGCGTGCCGTAGCGATCGTGCAGCAAGTTCCTGCTGAATGGAACATCATTACCAGGCGGTGGACCACCACAGGTATAAAGCCTGCATCTGCATTTGACTCACAGGCGTTAATTGAACTCTATACCAATTTTTGTTCTAAGCATAGATGTTTAGATTGCAACATCGGAGCATCTTTGCTTAAACCGGTTTGTAAATGACGATCATCGCTGTTGCCAATGGTATAGTATTACTCTCCATCGCGTACCTGTTTTGGAAACGTGAAGATGCGCTCTTAAAAAAAATATACTGGCCTGCATTAGCCTTCAAACTTCTGTGTGGTATAGGGCTCGGCTTGCTATACCGATACTATTATACTGTAGGCGATACATTCGGTTATTATGATGATGGTGTAAGACTCGCCAAACTGGCGCACGCTGACTTTACTTTATATACCAAGTTTTTGTGGGGCGGAAGTAAGAAGTATGCTATATGGCATGAACTCGGATTTCAGCGGCCTCGCGCTATGTTTATGAGTAAAATAGCGAGCGTACTGTGCTTGCTTACAGGAAGTAGTTATTGGATGGTATCGCTATATCTGTCGTTCGTGTCGTTTGTAGCAAGCTGGTACCTGGTAAAACAAATCATCCGGATCAATGCTTCACTAACATTGCCGGCTATAGCCGGTTTTCTGTTTTTGCCATCGGCTGTGTTCTGGTCATCCGGACTGATCAAGGAAAGTGTTGCCATGGCTGCGCTATATTTTATTACCGCTATATTTTTAAAGATTTGGCTTCGTGATAAAACAGCTATATATCATTGGACACTGGTTTTGCTAGCATTATGGATTTTATGGAATCTGAAATACTACTACCTCGCAGTGTTGCTGCCCGTGCTCACCACCGCGCTGGTTATGAAATACCTGGTGATGCCACGGTTAAAATATAGGCAGTGGTATATAGTGTTACCCGTATGGGGGATCGTTTTTACCCTGCCGTTGTGGGTGGCTAGTAAAGTGCATCCCAATTTTTACCCGGAACGTTTCCTAAACGTGATTGTAGATAATTATCGGCAGTTTACGCTTGTTTCATCTCCCGGAGATTTTATTGAGTATCCAACACTCAAACCTGAAGTTGAAAGTATACTTTCCTATTCCCCCAAAGCATTGCTCTCTGGTTTGTTCAGGCCGTTTGTGTGGGAGGTGCATACCGGTTTTCAACTGCTGGTAGCCATGGAGAACCTCGTATTGATGCTGCTGTTTATAGCCTCGCTCGCGAAGGTGAAAAATTCTTTACACTCCGGGCAGCGGCTGCTGCTGCTCTCCGTGGCAGTGTATAGTATATTGCTTTGTATATTCCTGGCCCTGTCAACACCCAACTACGGAACGTTGTCGCGGTACAAAACAGGGTTTGTATCGTTCTTCTTTTTATTGATCACTTGCGATAATCCACTCGTAAATCGCCTGAAACGTTTTATGCAAAGTTGATATTTGTTTGTTCGGTAGATACCTGAAATTTATTTTTGCTACACTTTAAAAGTGTCTATGGAGAATCCAGTAATCATTTTCGGAGCGAACCATCTGGGGCGTGCAGCGAAAGAAGTATTTGAAGCAAATGGTAATGTGGTGTATTGTTTCCTTGATGATGATAAGAAACTGCACAACACGGAAATTGATAACATCAGTGTATTGGGAAGCACAGACGATGACGGCTTTCTGAAACTCATTGGTAAAAAATGTGAAGCCTTCGTAGCAGAAGACGATAACAAGGTGCGTAAGAGTCTTGTTAAGATGCTCCAGGAAGTACGCCATGTGCAACCTGTAAACGGTATACATCCTTCATCGATCATTGCCTCTTCTTCCGACATGGGCCATGGAAATTTTATCGACCAGGGAGTAAAGATCGGAGCCGGGGCGAGTGTGGGCAATCATTGCCTGTTGCATGCCGGTTCTATAATCGGAGCTGAAGCCAAGTTGGGCGACCTCGTGCAGATTGGTGCGGGTAGTATAATTGGTGCCGGTGTTGAACTGGAAGATGAAGCATTCATTGGGTCCGGGGTAACTATTGTAGCCGGTATAACAATTGGTAAAGGTGCACGTGTAGGAGCGGGCTCTGTAGTGATTGCTCCTGTAAAGGCTGGAGAAACTGTATTTGGTAATCCGGCCCAGAAAGTAAATAGCTAAGCGGTATAATAACTTTTAACAACAGGTGAAGTCACCGGCATATGCCAAAGATCTCAGAAACTGATTTGATCCTGAATAAAGATGGTAGTGTTTACCATCTTAACTTATTACCCAAGCATCTTTCCGATATAATAATTACGGTGGGCGACCCGGGCCGTGTATACCGGGTAAGCGAACACTTCGATGATATAGAGTTTGAAATGAACAAGCGTGAATTCATCACGCACGTTGGTACCTATAAAGACAAGCGCATTACCGTTATCAGTACAGGTATGGGTACTGATAACATCGAGATTCTGTTAACGGAGCTTGATGCACTGGTTAACATCGATCTGAAAACAAGAGAAGTAAAAAGCAAGAAGAAGAAACTCAAGATCATTCGTATCGGAACTTCCGGTGCATTGCAAGATGATGTGCCGCTCGATTCTCACCTTGTAACGGACTATGCCGTTGGTCTCGATAACCTGATGACATTCTATAATCTTGAGATGAATGCGTTCGAACAGGAGATCGCTCAGGACATCCTGCAAAAAACAAAGTTACCGACACAGCCCTACGTTATTCAGGGATCTGAAACTTTGCGGGAACAGTTTGGTGAAGGGATGATCGTTGGTAATACGGTAACAACGCCCGGCTTCTATGCTCCACAAGGCCGTACATTACGCGCACCCATAAAGTATAAAACGCTGCTGGAAGATCTCAATTACTATCACAACAAGAGCAGTGAT
This sequence comes from Flammeovirgaceae bacterium UBA5867, assembly GCA_002432545.1. Taxonomy (GTDB): domain Bacteria; phylum Bacteroidota; class Bacteroidia; order Cytophagales; family Cyclobacteriaceae; genus Ohtaekwangia. Next base: position 24,002 of record DJFR01000151.1, read on the forward strand.
TTCTGGCTGACTAATTTTGAAATGGAAACGGCAGGTTATTATGCAATGGCCCGTCTGCTGGGACACGAAGCGTTAAGTGTGAACGCCATTATAGCCAACCGCGTAAAAAATAAATTTTCGAAAGATCCGAACAAGGTAATTGACGCCCTGATTAAACGCGTACTCGACCGGATTTAGAATTCCGCGAAAGTAAATATATACCCGCCACATTTGTAGTATACATGTGGTAATGATTCTCTACAATCACTCCGGAAGCCGATAGCCGGTAATCACTTATTTGTTAATCGTAAAAAGAAATCGCCTCTAACCCAGTGCTGCTTCCCCTACGATTAACAAATAACCGATAACGGATAGAATTACATAAAAGCGGTGCTGTCCATACGCATAATCTGTCTGCCTGAAGTCAATGGATCATCATTGTAGAAGCCCGACAGGATACGGTGTGCGATCTGTTCAATGATCAGCTCATCGTCTGTTTTCCCTTCTTTTCCTCTCCAGAAGATCCGATCCGGGTGGCGTTTCATATCTTCTACATAGTACTTGGCACGGGTATATTGTTCATCCGTGAAGGTAATTGTAAAGCAGGTTCTTACTTTATGTGTTTCCATAATGATGTGCAGACGGCAATCGATATGCCAGTTAAATTCTTGTGAATTTTAAAGAAAAGACCGTTGGTAAACACGGCCGCGCCCGCAGACGAGCGAATTTGTCCGCAGGTGGGACGACCTCGGTGGCAAGTAAAAATGGCATGAAGCGGCAGATGTTCAAAATGGAATGCAGTCTGAAAATGGGCGCATAGCACTTCTGAAAGACCTTCCTGTAAAAATTCCGACATGTTGGCACATCCGGAGATTTCGCAGTGAAATTTGCGTTATAATCACAGAAATCAGTGAAATCATCAGGACAAACCCTGATGTAAAACTTAACTTCGCAGACAAGAATTATGAGAGATTGTACAATTTTTACCCTGACGAATGGCTTGAGGGTGGTGCATCAGCGGATTACGACTTCCGCGATTGTGCACTGTGGATTGGTGTTGGATATTGGTAGCAGAGACGAAACAATCTTGAACCAGGGCATTGCTCACTTCTGGGAACACATGGCATTTAAAGGCACCCGGAAACGAAAGACACTCGATATTATAAACAGCCTCGACTCCGTTGGCGGTGAACTGAATGCCTATACGGATAAAGAGAAGATAGCCTTCTATGCTTCGGTGCGTAAAGAATATTTTGAACGCGCAGTAGATCTGTTGAGCGACATCACGTTTCATTCGGTGTTTCCTGAGAAAGAGCTGGAGAAGGAACGCGGTGTTATACTTGAAGAGATGGCGATGTACCTGGATAGTCCGGATGAATCATTGCAGGATGAATTTGAATCGGTGGTATATAAAAATCACCCGATGGGCATGAACATCCTGGGACGCGCTGAGACCATCAATGCTTTTCAGAAAAAAGATTTCGTCTCCTTTTTTAAAGGACATATCAATGCTAAAAAAGTAGTGTTCTCCTGTGTGGGAGATATATCGCTGGAGGAAGTAGAACGCCTGGCTAAGAAATACCTGGAGAATTTTAAAACACATCAGCTCAACGGCAGACGTAAGAAGTTTGCTTCGTACAAGCCTGCATATCGGGTGCTGGAGCGAACCGTTAAGCAAGCTAAGTGTGCTATAGGAGGTGAAGCATATCCGGTTCATAATGGTAATCGCGTGCCCCTATATCTGTTGGTGAATATACTCGGTGGACCAGGTATGAACTCGCGGTTGAATCTTTCTCTTCGCGAAAAATACGGACTGGTATATTCTGTTGATGCGCACTATATACCGTACTCAGATACCGGTATGTTTGCTGTATTCTTCGGAACAGAGCCTAAGCAACTGGACAAATGTATCAACCTGGTAAAAAAAGAATTGCTGAAGTTCTGCGATAAACCTTTGTCGCGACCACAGCTGGCAGCTGCGAAAGAACAGATCAAAGGACAACTCGCAATGTCGGAAGAGAACAACCTTAGTTTGATGTTGATGATGGCCAGAAGCGTGTTGCTATATAATCGCGTGCCCCGGCTTGAAGAAATATTCCAGACGATAGACAACACCGATGCCCAGAAACTTCAGGATGTAGCCCAGGATATATTTGACGAACGAAAGCTCAGCTTGCTGACGATGGTGCCGGAGAACGGCAAAGCAAAGGAATCGTATTAAATAAGAAGTTCGGAAGACCGAAAGTCGAAGAGCCGGGAAGTCAGGAAGTCAGGAAGACCGAAAGACGAAGTTATAGATATAGACGATATAGTACGTCATTCCTATATATACTCTTAGCGGGCTTCAATACCCTGCCCGAAAGGCATCAGTCCCGCGACTATTAACTTCCCGACTTCCGGTCTTCCCGACTTCCTGACTTCTTAGCTTTCCAACTTTTTACTTTCATAAACCCGTTCGCTGATATACTTTTGCAAAACCTCTTACTCTCCTGTATATATATAGAAGCACCAACTTCCGGACTTTACACCTAATCAGTCTTCCGGACTTTCGGACTTCTTTAACTTTCGGACTTTCAACTATACTAACCACGCATGGACCTTATAAACGAATCGATACAACACTACGCAGAGCAACACACTTCTTCCGAGAGCGACTTGCTCAAGAAGATAGATCGCGACACACACGCCAAGGTATTAATGCCGCGTATGTTATCGGGACATTTACAAGGCAGAGTGTTGTCGATGATAAGTCACATGATCAGGCCACAACACATATTAGAGATAGGAACGTATACAGGTTACTCAGCCGTTTCTCTGGCAGAAGGTTTGCAGGAAGGTGGCAAGCTGATTACCATTGATATCAATGAAGAACTGGAAGATCGCGTTCGCGATTACTTTACTGCGTCTTCGTACGGTAACAAAATAGACTATAAGATCGGGAATGCCGTAGAAGTGATACCGGCTTTGAGTGAGACATTCGACCTGGTTTTTATCGATGCAGACAAAGAGCGCTATAGTGTTTACTTTGACCTGGTGATTGATAAAGTCCGGAATGGTGGTTTTATACTTGCAGACAATGTACTGTGGAGCGGTAAGGTGCTGGACAAGAAACCGGATAAGGACACGCGTGCCATTCTGGAGTTCAATAAAAAAATTCAGGATGACCCACGGGTTGAAAATGTACTTCTGCCGATAAGAGATGGTATTATGTTGATGAGAAAAGTATCTTTGTAAAACTTTTTAAGTCCCTCTTAAAATAACAATACATGATGAGATCAATCTTCGCGCTATTTTTTGCGGTCCAGTTTACCGTAGCAGCGCAGACACCTCAGGTTCCGCACAAGATGCAGTTTGCGGACATGACGCTTACGATCCGCGATGATGCCCGCCGGGAAATCCAGAAAGACGTAGATGCTTTAACCGCTTCGCCACGTCATCACAACATCAAGGTCGAACGTGCTAAAACCTACTTCCCCATTATCGAGAAGATCTTCAAGGAAGAAAATGTACCCGATGATTTCAAATATCTCGTGCTGCAGGAGAGTGCACTTATTTCAGATGCTGTATCGGTATCGAAAGCGGTAGGCTTCTGGCAGTTCAAAGATTTTACAGCACTTGAAATGGGACTGCGTGTAGACAAAGAGATTGACGAGCGTATGAACATCGTTTCGTCATCGCGCGCGGCAGCCCGGTATATCAAGAAGAATAATGTATACTTTAATAACTGGATCTACGCGCTGCAGGCTTACCAGATGGGAGCAGGCGCTGTGTTACGCAGTGAAAAAGACAGCAAGAGTGGTGAGAAGAATTTGGAGATCACCAGTAAAACATATTGGTATGTAAAAAAATACCTCGCACATAAAGTAGCATTCGAAGAAATGGTGAGAGGCGAAGGACAGGTTCGTGTACTGTCTTATCAGAATCAAAATAGAAAAAAACTGACTGATCTCGCGAAGGAAGTTTCGGTGGATGAGACAGAATTAGTAGCCTATAATAAATGGGTACGTTCCGGTACTATACCAGATGACAGAGTATATGCTGTGATCATTCCGGTAAAAGGAAATGGATCGGATATAAAATTACCGGAAGATGCCGTGCTGGCAAAAGCAGGCGATGCCAGTGCCAAGAAGAATGGCGAGTCAACATTGGCATCTGCTAAAAAAGATAGTCGTAAAAAAATTAATGGTATCACCGCTATACAGGCTCGCGGAGGCGAGAGTGCATCACAACTGGCTACGCGCGCAGGTGTTGAGCTGTCATCCTTTTTGAAATGGAATGATATATCTATAGCTGAACAAATGCGCGAAGGACAATTTTATTTACTCGGCAAGAAGCGCGCACGAGGAGCCACTGCATATCATACCGTAACNNAAGTTGAAACGATTTAACAGAATAGATTCTGACCAGGACCTTAAGCCCGGCATGACGCTTTGGTTATCGGCACGCAAGCCTAAAAATTCTGAAGCAACACCAACGCCATCGGAAGTAATACAAGTGGACAATGGACAAACTTTTGCGTGGGATGTTAATCCGTCAGAAACGCAGGCCACCACAGCAACAACACCGGTCATTACCAAAACTCCTCAGGCAACACAAGAGACAACGAAAGCACCAGAGACTATAAAAGTTACACCACCACCTGTTGAGACATTGCCATCTGTGAGTGCTGAAACTCCAAAAGTTACTGAAGAATCTGTTGCCCCGGTAAAAATTCAGGAAGCTGTAGATTCTTCTAAAATCTTACAAGCTCAGGTAACGGTACCGCAACAAGTAGACACCATGGTGCAACGCGTGCCAGAAGTAGTTGTTCCGGAACGTCCTTCAACGCATACTGTGCAGCAAGGTGAGACCCTTTATTCGATAGCGCGCCAGTATAATTTGGGAGTAATGGATCTTGTGAACGCAAACAATCTTAATCTTCAGGAGAGTATAAAACCGGGACAAGTACTAAAGCTTTCTGAAAGTCAATCGATTGAAAATAGCGTTGTAACATCCGATAAGCCTGCAGAGATTGAGCACCAGGTAAAAGCTACCGATACACTTTATAGTATTGCCCGCCAGTATGGTGTTACAATCAAAGAACTTATGGAATGGAATAACAAGAAAGATTTCACACTATCGGTTGGTGAACGCCTCAAGGTAAAACAAACCAAGCAGTAGGTTTTTTTATTTTTTCGTTCTATTTTATTACTTCCTGTCCGGAAATTGTTAAGCTCGTTCCCAAATATTCTAAAAAAGAATATTTTTGTGTTTCGTGAAATCGGATGTGTGGACTGAATTACTGATTATTGAATGCAAACAGACACTAAAGCTATCGACCTTGTAATGCTCGTAGATGATAACGACACTGATAATTTTATCAGTAAGCGTATCATTGAAATCACAAGGTTTGCCAAACGCGTAGAAGTGAAAGGTTCCGGAAAGGCAGCATTGGATTATCTGCGCGAAAACCAGAATATCGCTGAGAATCTACCGAGTCTCATCTTCCTCGACATTAACATGCCGATCGTNNAAACGCGACATCGATAAAATTGTAAATAACAATCACGTTATAAAATTCATTACCAAACCGCTAACAGAAGTAGCGCTTGACGAGATAAAACTCAACAATATCTAGATTTTATACTTTGGGTTTTAAGTCATAATTTCGGCTTAAACCCCCAAAACGTATGAATGAGAAGAAGATAAAGGTTGTAACTGTTTTAGTTGTTTTAATTTTATTAACGCACACGCACTTGCAGGCTCAGATCATTAAGCCTGATACACTTTCCAACTGGCACAGGAAGTTTACATTTACTCTAAATTTTAATCAGGCTTCCTTCTCCTCCAACTGGAAGGCGGGAGGTATAAATTCTGTTGGCTTCAACTCAGGTCTGAATTATAAAGCTGGTTATGAAAAAGGAAATTCGAAGTGGGATAATGAAATAGATCTCCTCTATGGATTTGTAAATAACTCCGGACAAGGTTTTCGTAAAACACTCGATCGACTTTACCTTGATACTAAGTACGGTCATAAACTCAATGACAACTGGGATCTTTTTACATCACTCAATTTTTTATCACAATTTTCGAAAGGCTATAAATATGAAGACGATGCTACCGGTACAGAGCAGGCATTGCTGATCTCGGATTTTCTTGCACCGGCATTTGTTACCTCTGCATGGGGTGCCGAATATCATCCTACCACTTATTTCAAAGTACGCTTATCTCCATTTGCGCCACGACTCACCATCGTGCAAGACCCGACACGCTTTACACAAACCGTAGGACCGGAGCCGTACGGTGTAGATTCTACCAAGACAACACGGTTTGAATGGCTCGCCTTTCAGATGCAGGCAGAGTTTGATAAAGAGATTTTCACCAACGTAAATCTTAAATGGCGATACCTCATGTTCGCTAATTATGAAACGCTCGAACTCAAAACGATCGACCATCGCGTTGACCTCATGCTTACTGCCAAAGTAAACCGATTTATTAACGTAAGCCTCGGAGGTATTCTGCTCTACGACTATGATCAGGATAGCGGTGCACAGTATAACCAGTTGTTCAACTTTGGTTTCCTGTATACATTCCAGAATTATGAAGACAAAAAATAATGTATAAATAAAACGAATGGAAAGGCTCGAAAACATCGGGCCTTTTTTATTCCATTCAGCTATAATTTTAAATTGCGTACGCGTAAACGGGAAGCATGATGAATCATTCTCTTCGTTTTAATAACCCAACCGAAATATGTCAGTAGAAAAATTTACAGGAGCAATTCAGAAGTCGTATACAACCAACCTTCCCGCTATACACCTGGGATCTGGTATATATCAAAATGAAATTATAGCCGATGCAAAGGTATATCTGCCCATGCGTATGATGAACCGCCATGGTTTGGTAACAGGCGCAACCGGCTCCGGTAAAACGAGAACATTGCAGTTGCTGGCCGAACAACTTTCGGCTGCTGGTGTACCTGTATTTATGCCGGATATGAAAGGCGATTTATCCGGTATGGCCAAAGAAGGTGTAGCGAACGATAAGATACAGGAACGTGCACAGGCGTTGGGTGTTTCCTTTATACCGGGTGCTCTCCCTGTTGAAATATACTCACTCAGCGGTAAGCTGGGTGCACAGATGCGCGCAACCGTTACGGAGTTTGGGCCAGTGCTGCTCACTAAAATTCTTGAACTTAACGATACACAGGCTGGCGTATTAAATATACTCTTCAAGTATGCCGATGATAAAAATTTACCCATCGTAGATTTCAGCGACCTGAAAAAAGTGTTAAACTATTTGACGGAAGGACCGGGCGCAGCGGAGATTAAAAGTGATTACGGAAAAATATCGTCTTCAACAGCCAGTACCATCCTCAGAAAAATTGTCTCACTTGAACAACAAGGTGTAGACCAATTATTCGGAGAGACATCTTTTGATGTTGAGGACCTCTTCGAGAAAGTTGATGGCCGGGGCGTTATCAGTTTGCTGAATGTAGCCGACATGCAATCGCAGCCTGCCGTATTCTCGACCTTTATGCTGGCATTGCTTGCTGAAATATACCAACGCCTGCCCGAAGCCGGTGATTTGGATAAACCAAAACTGATCTTCTTTCTCGATGAAGCACATTTACTTTTTAAAGACGCACCCAAAGCATTCCTTGATCAGATAGACCAAGTTATTCGCCTGATACGTTCAAAAGGTGTTGGTATATTTTTCTGCACACAGCTTACACAAGATGTACCACCTTCTGTACTCGCACAATTAGGAAATAGAGTTCATCACGTGATCCGCGCCTTTACACCCAACGATGTAAAGGCTCTGAAAGAAACGATCAAGACCTTTCCTAAATCCGAGTTCTATGAAATGGAACAACAGTTTACACAACTCGGAACCGGCCAGGCATTTATTACCGTGTTGAATGAAAAAGGTATACCTACCGAAACTGTTGTTACCCACTTGCTGCCACCAAAATCCTACATGGGACCGCTCTCAGAGCAGGAGTATAGCAGCTTGCTGAATAATTCAGATTTCTATAAAAAGTATAAAGATGTGGTTGATCCGCAGAGCGCTTTCGAAATGTTGAGCGAACGCATGCAGCAGGCAGAGGAGGAAAAAGAAGAGAAGCAGGAAGAAAAGAAAGCATCTTCATCGCGCACCACCTCGCGTAAGCAGGAAAAATCTACGCTGGAAGAAGTGATGGGATCACCGCTGGCCAAGCAGGTAGGACGCGAATTGGTACGAGGCGTATTCGGAATGCTCTTCGGCAGTACACCACGAAGAAGTACACGCAAGCGCAGCAGTATATTTTGACTTAAATTGAAGATTAAAAGATCATAAGATTTTGGGTTGCCCTATATCTATACTATAATTTTTTAATCTTCCAGTATTCCAATTTTTCAATCCAAGATTATGTGGGAAAACGATGATGACGCGGATGACGATGATTACGATCCGGAGCAGGAACGGAAGCGCATGGAAGCGCTCCCTATTTTTCAGAAGGCCGAGGAGATCCGCGAATTGACGAGACGCATTATTGATTCCATTGATAATGAAGAGGTGCGCATGATTCACAGCAATATCATGCTGGAAGATTCGATTATCCTTTCGGCCAAGATCGCGGGAGCGGAGGCAATGGATGATTTCATTATGAAGATGGAGAATGCCACCATCATAAAAATTCATGCACGTAGTCTGCTTACGCAAACAGCATCGCTGATCTTCGAAGAAGTACTTCCGGAAGAATACCTGCGTTTACTCCGGAAAGAGATTGAAGCATTTCGTCTTTTGTTTCGCGAGTGGATCAAAACCTTTCACAAGTCTCCGAAAGAAGGCGATGGATGGGGTCTTTTTGTGGAGGATGACGATCTGTAGATATAGTGTCGTTTGAATGGCACTATATCTTCACGGCTTGCGTGAGTACCGTTGGCTGCATGGTAACTTTCGTTTTGATGGAGTTTGAGATGAGACAATTTGCTTCGGATTTCTGAAGCACTTTATTCGCTTTCTCTATATCTTTCTCTTCCGCTATCATTACTTCCGGGTATAGCAGAACTTCAGTCATCATAAATTTGCCATCCACTTTTTCAAGTTTCCCCTGCGAGTTGCAACGAAAGGAAGTGAAATCAAGCTTTGAGTTTTCAGCAACTGCCAGAAATGTTGTCATAAAACAACTGCTTACCGATGCTGTAAATAAATGTTCAGGCGACCAGATGCCCGGTATACCTTTCGGAAATTCCGGTGGCGTGGCTACTTCAATGCATCCGCCCGCGAGTGCATCGTTGTTGGTTAACTCCGGGGAGCACATCATGCCTTTTCGATCTTTACTCCAGGCTATAGTAACCGTATATATGTGTGATTCCATTTTATAATTGATTTTGTAGTTGATTCCAGCTGCCACCGTTGTGAATATTTGTATAGCCGTTTGACTTTAATATACCGGCCGCTTTACTGCTTCGTACACCCGAAGCGCAGCAGGTAATGATAGCAACGTTCTTCGCGGGAAGTTTGTGAAGATTAGCGGCAATTTCATGTACCGGTATATTCACCGAGTTTTTTATGTGGCCGGTGGTATATTCCTGGTGGGTGCGTACATCCAGAATAATGGCGCCTTGCTTTACATACTGTTTGAAATCAATAGCGGGTTGTATTCCCAGTGCTCGTTTTACAAATTCGATCATAATAAATTTTATTTTGTTCTTATCGTATATTTCGCTTTCGGTGATAAATATATAGATGCTATTGTAGCATAAGGCTGATGTTTGTCAGTCTGTGCGTTGATGTTTTTACAAGAAATGATTTTATTTTCTGGATTTGGCAGAATCATCCACGCCAGCCTTATCAAGGATTTTCTCCAACGGGCAGAAGCGTGTGAACGAAGAATGAAACAGACTAAGTCCGACTAATATCGCCAGTCCTAACCAATATACATGCACAAAGTATACGAGTATCAGACTAAGCAATATCAGGCTGCTGACGGTAACACGAATGATGCGTTCTTTCATAAAGTGCATTTATAATTTATAATGCAAAACTACCACAGCGGGTATTGCTGCACTGTGATTTGTGTCACGTTCGGTTTTTATCTCTGATTTTGGAAGGTATGCGCGGCTTTTGGGAAATGTAATGTCCTCACTATCAACGCTACGAAGCATGATGAGAAAATTTTTGATCTCCACGTTAAACCTTTGCCCTGCACCGCTATCTAAGAGCAAATTTCTTTTTATGAAAACAGTACGATTCGTTTTCGGTGTTATGATAGTTTGCACATGTGTGGCAGGATCACTTCGTGCAGGAATAAGAATGCCGCAGGACTCAACAGGATTACCCGGAGATAATTTCAGTCTCGAAGGCGCGCTTGAAATGTTTAAGAAAGCAGAGTCGCCCGAGGAATTCGAAAAGATGATCAATACGGAAGATAACAAGGTAAACAACCTCGATCTTAATGAAGACGGTGATATTGACTATATAAAAGTAATCGACAAGGGGGAAGGCGATGCACATGCATTCATCCTCCAAGCCGCTGTCTCAGCAAATGAGAATCAGGATATAGCCGTGATCGAACTTGAGAAAAACGGAAGCAACGATGCTGTACTCCAGATTGTAGGTGACGAAGATATATATGGCGAAGAAGTTATAGTAGAACCTGCTGAAGAACGCAGCGCCACGGCACAACCTGCACAGGCACGCAAGCAATCGACTACAACGACCAATGTAGTTGTAAATGTCTGGACATGGCCTATGGTACGTCATGTATATGCACCGGGATATAGGGTGTGGATTTCTCCGTGGGGATGGCGGGCGCGTCCTATTTGGTGGCGTCCGTGGAGGCCGGTGCGTTATCATGTGTTTTACCCGTACCGGGTTCCATACCACCGTCACTATGTAGTGGTTCATCATCATCGTGTGGTACATGCACATCGCATCTATACACCGGTGCGCACCACATCTGTAACCGTTCATGCACGTCACCGCGAATCGGTAGATCATTACAGGGCTACACGCACCACGCGAAGTACCACAGTTACAAAAGGGAATAAACAGACCCGGGTTACGCGAAGAAGTACCACCGTGCAAGGTAAAAACGGTAAAGCAACCAAGCGTACAACACGTGTAAGAAGAAAGGATTAACGCTGGCTTTGTCTATACTTTGGTATGGTATATATTGTGTAACATTATATATACTATACCGGAAGCTTTTTAGGGCAGCTGATACTGTTTGAAGAAATCCCAAAGCAGATCGTTGGCGCTGATAACGGAAGAAGGAGTATCACCGTTGGCGCTTCCCGGCAAACCACCCGGCCATGCATGGCCACCGTCTTGTGTCAGGTAATACTGAATGGTTACGCCATTGGTGCAATCAGTCCAGCGGGTAAATTTATAGTCATCGTTCACAACCTGTGCTGTTGTTTTACATGTATTTATCTTCGACCATACGTTCATCACTGAGTCGATCGGAGGATAATATATACCTGTAATACCTTTGCCCCCGGTATAGGGCACGCGGGCGTCCAGTACAGAGTGCATGTGTAGTACAGGAACCGGACGATCCGGATTACACGGCTGTGTTACAACCATGGAGCATCCGCTGGTTGCTATAGCTGCAATCTTTCCCGACATCTCACATGCCAGGCGATAGGACAACATGCCTCCGTTGGAATGTCCCGTTGCATATACTTTTTTAGGATTGATCTTGTACTTCGCCAGTAGTTCATCGATAAGCTCGTCTATAAATTTTACATCGTTAATATTATTGTCGCGTGCATAGTCGCAGCATTTACCGGCATTCCATGTTCTCGCTCCGAGTACGCCATCGCTTTTTACGCCTTCCGGGTATACAACAATAAAACCAGCGGCATCAGCTTTTTCGGTTAGTCTGGAAGTAGATTCAAACTGTGCGGCATCGCCACCACCGCCATGCATCGCGATTACCAGTGAGAACCCGTTTGATTCGTAATAGTCGGGAGGGAGGTTCAAGGTATAGGTTCTCGTTTGTCCGTCTACCGTTATGGTTTCGCTGAAGCGGTATACTTTTTCAACTTCCGGATCGTCATTTTTAGAACAACCGCCCATGAATAAAAGAAGTGTGCAGGTTAAGAGAAATTGAAAAATACCGGCCTTCATGAATATATAGGGTTTTAATTTAATTCGTTAGACTTTTTAAAATGATTCAGGTTTAGTGCGTGAAATGAAAATACCGGGCTTTTATGAATGAGACCGTGATCACCTAAAAATCCACGCGTGTTATTTCATTACGCGAAACGGTGATCCGGTTTTGTGACTCCATCTTCTTAAGCAACCTGGAAATTACTTCGCGCGATGAGTTGAGGTCATCTGCAATCTCCTGGTGTGTTACCGTAATTTTGTTATTCTTGAAAGAATCAAACTGCCGCTTCAGATAGAATTCAAGTTTCTGATCCATCGAGTGGAAAGCGACCTGATCAATTACTTCCAGCAATTCTTCAAAGCGACTGCGATACGTTTCCAATACAAAATAGTACCATTGCTTATGATCACGCATCAGCCCATCCATAAACTGAATCGGAATTGCCAATGCTTTTACAGGCGACATGGCTTTTGCTTTTATAGCACTTGTCTCATTTTTAGCAGCGCAGATCATGGAAAGTGCACACGCACTGCCTTGTTCGAGGTAGTATAAAAAGAACTCTTCACCATCGTCTCCCTCGCGGTATAATTTTACCCGGCCATCCAGTATCAGTAATGAGTTTTTAAAATACTGTCCCGGGCGCATCAGCATACTGCCTTCTTCAAAGGTTGTAACTTGTCCTATAGCTTCCAGGTGTGCTAACAGCTCACCATCAAACTGTGGAAAAATAGTTTGTAATTGCATCGCCCCGTTCATGGTTTAATGGTGAACGGAAGCGAGATCAGGATTTTTTCCCAGCGAATGGTGAGTATACCCTGGTGGTCCGATTGTGCCTTGATGCCGTATGCCAGTCGTTCCTGCAGCGCTGCTATATTTTGCGGAGTAACGTTTATACGTACTACATCCTCTTTGGCATCATAGTCATCTGCAAGATGCTGATTCCAGTTGCGATTGATAATGATCGTCCACTGCTCCTTACCCGGAATGGTAAAGATGGCATATTTACCCGCGGCAATCGTAGTATTGCCAATGACTATATTCCGGTTAAACTCCCACGCGGTAGCCCGATGTGCGCCCGTTACCCATACTTCACCATAAGGAACAAGGCCTCCCCAGATCATGCGGCCTCGCACGGCCGGTGCATGGTAATATAGCATCAGGTGCGCCTGTCCAACCTGCGCATGCACTTCTTTGGGAATGCTTTTCTTCAGCGTGTCTGCAGCAGTTGAAGCGTGCTCGTGTTGCGCCATTACTACACAGGCAAGCATACTGGCCAGTATCGTCATCACTACTTTCATCATCGTATATTTAGTTTGGCGGGACTTATCCCGAAAGATAATGCTCAAATGCCAAGAGATTTTCATTTGCCTGATTTTTATACCGCCACAGGTATAGGACAGGAAGATAAAATCACAGTTATTGCACGTGCAAACACAGCTGTGCACCCCCCGTTAACGTACAGCCAAAGAGACTACCGGTACCATGCTAAAGCCTATAAGCAGGCATAAGTTTTTTAGTATATTACCCCGTGTAAACTTGGTTTGCCAAAGCGGAATGAATCCGTCAGCTATAGCCTAACTTGTTACCTGCTGCCGGATGACTGACCGAAGCATAAGGTTTTACCCTCAAACCAGATGTATGGTAAAGAAAATCGAATTTTTACTCGTTGGTAATCGCGGTGAGAAATCATTGTCAGATTACCGCCGGGCAGTACTTACGGGATATTGTATTCTTATTTCGTTCACAACTTCCCTATACTATATCATTGTTAATTGGCTTTACAACTTTAACCCGGCCGTTTATTTTTACTATATACTTATTGTTATACTGCCCATTACGTTGTGGCTGAACCGGACGGGCAGACACTGGGTTGCCAAAAGTGTTATACTTTTAATCGTCAACTTTGTTGTATTTGCATTTTCATCGCGCGAGCCGCCCGTGCCTTCTGCGTTTTTATTTTTTATTATGTGCAGCATCATGGCCCTCGTACTCTTTGATGCTAAAGAAAAGAAGAGCAGTACACTATTTCTGGCGCTGTCCGCAGGTTTATACCTTCTTGCAAGATTCACGGAATTCAGCCTGGTGCCATCGCGCCCTATAGATCCTGAATACCTGGTAAAAGCCTATAACAATAACCTGGTTATAGTATACTCGTTCTCCGTGCTGGCGGTATATTTCCTGGTAAAGATCAATTATACCGTGGAGACATCGCTTGAGCATCGCGAGAAACAGATACTGGAGAAGAATAAGATATTAACGAAAACAAATGAAGAACTGGACCGCTTCATCTATAGCACATCGCACGATCTGCGGGCACCACTCAATTCCATAGAAGGACTTCTGAACCTGAGCGAAAAAACAACAGAAGCACAGGATATAAAATTGTATCATCAGATGATGCGCGAGCGTATACGCAAACTGGAGAGTGTACTCGGTAACATTAGTCAGTATTCTAAAAACGCCAAGCTCGAAATCGAGAAGAAACGTATCAACCTGAAGGAGTATGTTAACCAGGCACTGTTTGATGTACGCTATATGGAAGCAGCCGATCGTGTTCGGGTAGAAGTAGATATCTCAGACACGATTGTGATTGAGACAGACCCGATGCGCCTTTCGATCATCCTGAACAACCTGATCTCGAATGCTTTTAAATATAGCGATCAAGCTAAAGAAGACCCCTATATTATCATTCGTGCGTTCGTTGCCTCATCGCGTATAAACATTATTATTTCTGATAATGGTGAAGGCATTGATGAAGACCAGCAACCCAAAATATTTTCCATGTTCTATCGCGGCACAACGCGCTCTACAGGTTCCGGTCTCGGCCTATACCTGGTAAAAGAAACGATCGAGAAACTCGGTGGTTCTATCACCTTATCCTCCATGCGCGGTCGCGGCACAACGTTTACCATAGTGCTATAGCTGCATAACAGGTGACCACTATCGCACATTATTATTACAGATGCGAACATGATAATCATCAGAATGCGTCATTCCATTGCTGAATGGCATTGGCATATTATTGGAAAGTCAGCCTCACCACAACATAACTGTGATTGACGTATGATTCGTAACTATCTGAAAATTGCGATCCGTAATTTAACACGGAATATAGGTTACTCGATCATTAACATTGGCGGACTTGCCGTGGGCATGTCTGTAGCCATGTTCATTGGTTTGTGGGTATACGATGAATTGAACTATAATCGCTATCACGAACAATACAGTCGCGTGGCGCAGGTTATGCAGCAGCAAACGGTTAATAACCATGTTCATACACAAGTGGCGATACCCATCCCGTTAGGAGCTGAACTTGAGAAATCATACGGCAGCGATTTTAAATATATAGTGATGAGCTCATGGACGGGCGATCATATCCTCGGTTACGATGAGCACAGCATCTCCAGCACCGGTAATTACATGGATGTGGATGCCGCACGACTGATGAATCTGAAAATGATTAAGGGCTCCCACGATGGTCTTCGTGAGCCGGCTTCTGTTTTACTTTCGCAATCGGCAGCCAAAGCTATATTTGGCGATCAGGATGCGATCAATAAAATGATGAAGATCGATAACAGTATCGATGTGAAAGTTACCGGTATATATGAAGATATTCCCTTTAATTCCGATTGGAACGAAATCATGTTTATTGCACCCTGGCAGCTATATGTAAACACAGAATCATGGGTAAGGAATGCGGAACATGAATGGGATAATAATTCTTTCCAGCTATTTGTACAGATTGCGGATCACGCTGATATGAAATCGGTTAGTGATAAAATAGTAAAAGCAAAGTATAATCGCATCCCGGAAAGTGAGAAAGTATTTAAGGCAGCAGTGCTATTGCATGGTATGGACGATTGGCATCTGCGGTCGAATTGGATAAATGGTATACAACGCGGTGGGCTCATTGAATATGTTTGGCTCTTTGGCTGTGTGGGTGTTTTTGTTTTGCTGCTGGCATGTATAAATTTTATGAATCTGAGCACGGCACGTTCTGAACAGCGCGCCAAAGAAGTAGGCATTCGTAAATCTATAGGTTCGGTACGAAGACAACTCGTTACACAGTTTCTGAGTGAATCGCTGATGGTGGTTATACTTGCGTTCTGTCTGACAATCATTATTGTTTCGGTACTTCTTCCTTTCTTCAATCATCTGGCCGATAAAATATCATTACCGCTCAGCAATGCAGCGTTCTGGTTGATAAGTATTGCATTTATACTGCTCACCGGTTTTCTGTCTGGAAGTTACCCGGCCCTATATTTGTCATCTTTCCAGCCGGTAAAAGTATTGAAGGGTACATTTAAGGCCGGGCGCTATGCATCGGTTCCGCGCAAGGTTTTGGTAGTGGTACAATTTACCGTATCAATAACATTGATCATAGGGACTCTGGTGGTATACAGGCAAGTGCAGTTTACGAAGAACAGACCTATAGGCTATGATCGCGGTGGTATTATTATGATACAAAAGAAGTCACCGGATTTTTATGGCAAGTTTGATGTATTGCGAAATGAATTGAAAAGTATAGGCGCTGTAGAAGAGATGGCAGAATCATCAAGTCCGCTAACTGGAGTGTGGTCCAATAGTGGCGGCTTCGATTGGGAAGGAAAAGATCCCGACCTGCAAACCGATTTTGCAGTAATCAGGGTCACACAAGAGTACGGTAAGACTATAGATTGGCAGGTAATGGAAGGCCGTGATTTTTCTCCTGACTTTTCAACGGACTCACTTTCGATTGTGCTGAATGAAGCGGCTGTTAAATTTATGGACATTGAAGACCCTGTTGGAAAAACAATACGGTGGGGTAGTGGTCCGGGGGCCGGTGAGTTTAAAATAATAGGTGTGGTAAAAGATATGCTAATGGAGTCGCCCTTCGAAAATGTGAAGCAGACTATATATCTGAACAATGAACGATATTCCAATTGGTTCATCGTGCGACTTAATCCGGAGAAGAGCGTTCGCGAATCGCTGGCTGGTGTAGAACAGGTATTCAGAAAATATATTCCGTTGGCGCCCTTCGATTATAAGTTTGTCGATGAAGAACATGCCGGAAAGTTTGCCGAAGTAGAACGTATTGGTACGCTCTCCGGTATATTTTCAGCGCTCGCTGTGTTTATTAGCTGCCTGGGACTGCTCGGTCTTGCTTCGTTCATAGCCGAGCAACGAACCAAAGAAATCGGTATTCGCAAAGTGCTGGGTGCTTCTGTAATCAGTCTCTGGAGAATGTTGTCGAAAGATTTTGTTATACTGGTATTCATCTCATGTCTCATCGCTATACCAGTGTCCTATTACTTTACTGCCGATTGGATTAGCAATTATGAATATCGTGCTGATGTGGCCTGGTGGATATTTGGTGCTGCCTGTATAGGTGCATTGACTGTCACTATGCTCATGGTCAGTTTTCAGGCTATTCGCGCAGCACTTGCAAACCCTGTTAAATCGCTTCGTTCAGAATAAAAAACAAAGAGCTCTGGAAGGGCTCTTTGTTTTTTATGATATTACTAACTATAGTATATCCTTACTTACTTATTGAACTGCCACCAGAATGTCCTCCACGATATTCACCATTTGCTTTTCGGGATCAGTTCCCCAATGACTGCCTGACATGACTATGTTTAGTTTTAGCTCGGGTATAACAATGATATACTGGCCGCCATATCCCCATGCAAAAAAAGACGATACAGTTTTTTCTTTCCAAAGGAAATTACGGGTCCACCAGAAGTAGCCATAGCCAAGTGTAGCTGTGGGTTGTATATGAGTCGCGGTAGATTCCTTCACCCACTCAGCCGGTATAAGTTGTTGTCCATTCCATTGTCCGTTATTTAGATATAGCAAGCCGAACTTCATCATGTCTCGCGGACGTAGCCCTATATCACCAATAACGCCCATTGGGTTGGTTTCACCCAGGTTGTATTTTTCAATACCCAACGGTTTGAGTATACGCCTGGTGAGTTCATTTTTATTGTTGAGTTTGGTGGCATGTTTCAGTACTGCATTCATCAATGTATGATTCAGTGAATTATAGGCAAACACCGGTGCGGCAGATTTACTTCGTGGCAGCGATAGCAGGTAGGTAAACTGGTCTTTTTCGTGAGATGCCATTACCAAGCTGTTGCGATCATCAATATAGTCGTACGTCTGTTCATCCCACGGTATACCGGTATTCATCGTAAGTAACTGCTGTAATGTGATGATTCTGTTCGGCTCGTTGCACGCCAGTGTTTTATAGGCAGGCATATATGTACAGAGCGGATCGTGTATACTTTTAATCTCCTTCCGTGCCAAAGCAATCCCGGTAAGCGCAGAAACTATACTCTTGGTAGCCGACTGTATATTATATACATAGTTGTGATGAAAACGGTAAAAATACTCCTCAGCGATCAGGTGATTGTTGCGTGCGATCAATACACTGTGAATATCCTGATAGGTACGGTTCGTGATACGCTGCATCAGGCTGTCAATGATGTTGAGATCTACATGTTGATGAGAGGCTGAGTCTGTCAGTAATCCATCGCGCATTGCCTCCGGGCGCTTATAGCGATACGGTGCAGTTCGCGGATGAAGCCCTGATACTGTATCCGGATTTACAGGTATAAATTCCAGCGGATATTGCTTGTGGTTTTCGCCCGTCCAACGTCCGGTAATGCGCCCTGTCTCATGCTGATAAACGCCATGGTATTCGGAGAAATATTCCGCCATCCGGAAGTACAATGAGTCATGATGAAAGTAAATGGTGTCCAACGGAAATTTATCAGCCTTGAAGGTCGCATTGATAAGTTCGGGCTGAGCGCCTTCCATTGTAAGGTAAATATGATAGGTTATATCCGGGAATCGGAGCAGGCCCAGGTAATGGTTCGCACGAGGAGCAGACTGCCGGGCGGAACATGCCGTTGCCGCCAGCAACATGAATATAATAATGCGATTCATATACCAGTAAGATAGTGAATTTATGAATCCTTCATAAAAAGAGAGAGTAACATTCTGGATGTTACTCTCTATGTATGCCAGAGGCATATATATACATTGCCAACTACTTTCTCACTTTTAAAAATAAATTTATGCCCAAAGGTTCATAGTCAACGGTGATATTACTTTTGATTGCTCCGGCTTCCATGGCGAGTTCAATGAGTTGTTCACTGCTGCGGTGGATCAGAAACCACTCGCCAAAGATTTCCATATACGCACGGCTCGGATTGTTCTCAGAAAAGTTACCCAATATAATTTCTCCTCCGGGTTTGAGCCAGGAAAGAAAACGCTTCAGTATCATTACAAACGCTTTGTCATCAAAATAATCGAACAAGCCTGCTGACCAGATTACATCGTAACGATCGGTGGTGTTGAATCGCATTATATTTTTATGAATAAACTGTATTTGCGCCTCATACTTACAGCAAAGCTTTTGCGCGTGAGCAATCGCCCGGTCGTCCAGGTCCACACAGGTTGTCAATAGTCTCTCTGGTTCTATATGCTGGTATACCTCCAGAAGGTCGCGCGCAGGTCCGCACGCTACATTTAAAAGTTGTAATGCCTCCGTGTGGTCAGAAAGTTTTTCTAATATCTGATTTTTAAAAAACTCTTTTCGGTTTCGCACGGCACTTGTAGCCGGCAGGTAGTGAAAGTAACGATCCCAGTTTTTGTATTCCGGCTGTTGCGTCATTTGATGGGTATAGATCATATCGATGATCTGAAAGTCACCGGCATATCCCATTGGCTTTCGCATGGCATGCCCATGAATGGTGTTGTACAGGGAGTCTCGGTAAAAGAGATTTTTCAACTCTTCCACTTCTTCTGCGGTAATGTAATTATTTCTGATGCCTTTCGCGATCGTCTCAATAAACGAGTCCACTGTCTGGTATTCATTTGCTTTAGGACCGCCTGCCTGTATAAGCGCTTCCATCAGTGCTAACCTGCCTGCCTGGGTGTGGTAAAATGAGGTTACACTTTCCTTGTATGATTTGTGCGTTGCGGTCAATGGCATATCCAATATATTAGCTTGCGTTTTCATAATTGAAATGAGAGTTTGTTTTTTAGTTTATAAGAATGTTACGGGTTTCTAAACGGTTGTTGATGCGCAGGTGTACTATATATACTCCTTTCTGCAGGCTATAAGAACCAACGGCATAATCGTATTTACCGGACGACAGCGACTGCTGATTTAAAACGGTTTGAATTTTAATTCCATTCCAGTTGTATACTTCCAGCGACACTGTACTTTGTTGTCCGAGCTGAAAGGAAACAGTGGCTATACCGGGCGATGGAACCGGATAAACAGACCATGTGCTTGCTGAACTGGTTTCAACCGTGGCTTCTTCGGCCCCAAGCTTACTGCTTTGAGCTATATCATCCGGGTTGTCCAACGGATCGGTGTAGATCAGATCGTATGATAAGGGTATCGTTGTCTGTCCAAGTTTCTCTGCTATACGGTCTACTAACACCCTAAGCTCCGTTGTATGGCCGGTACCAATGTTTGCACACACGGCTATATTTATATTACCAACATTGATCTTGTTTAAAATATACCCTTCAGAGAATTTAGCGATATATGAATTTCCACCATCGAGCCGCCCATCATGGGCAAGTTTTTTAGTGTTGCAATTGGTGCTGCATTTTATAGCCCAGCCATGTGCTCTGCCGGGTGCTGTTTCCGGAAAAGGTCTGGACTCCATCAAGTCTAATGTTGCAGGGCTTAATACATCGCTGTGCTTAATGCGCTGGTCTGTGCCAAGCATCATGCGCACGAGGTCTTGCGCTGAAGCAGCCCATCCTCCGGCCGCGTATCCCAATCCTACTATATTTTCTTCATCTGCTTCTTCATCGTCTTCACCGGAGCTGCCGCTGCCTGCATCCTTAATTACCTTTATTATACCCTTGCTGTTGGTGTGTGCAGCAGAATAGTATTCGGGATTGAGACCCAGCGGATAGGGCACAACACGGTTCAGTTGCATCGGCTTCAGAACTTTGTTGGTGATATAGTCTTCATAAGCAACACCGGAGTTCGTAGCAATTATATGTCCTGTAAGTCCCATTCCATGGTTCGAGTATGAATCAGATGTACCCGGCTCGAACTTGAGCTTATGCATTCTTAAAATATAGCGGTGTGCTTCGGCATAGGTAAGATCAGTATCTTTCTTGTTGAACATAGTAGCGGCAGCAGCAACATCTCCGCTTCGTGTAAACCCTGCCGTGTGACTGAGTAAATGACGAATCTCCATTTTGTCGTAATAGCTTTTCCATTCCTGAACGCCAAAATCATGCAGCGCAGGAGGAACGGTATAGTTTGCCGGAGATGTATAGTAGTCCAGATCCGTGCTTGTTCCGGATGACACTTGCCCGTCACTATACCATGCATATACCCTGTTATTTGTGCCGGCAATCGCGAAGTCGCGTATATCATAACGTGATTTACCCGCTGCTGCAGTAAAGGGCTTGGCCTTTTCGTACGCTTCAAAATCAATAGGTGTTCCCTGGCTTACCTTGCCGTTCTCATACCATACATATACTTTGTCGACATTGGAAATCGCGATGCCGAGGATGCGGTTTACTCCGTAGGGAGACTTATATACTCGCACAGGTTTGTCATTTGCATACGTGACGGGCTTGTAGAAATAGTAATCCAGGTCTGTGCTGATGCCCGAACTTAAACTTCCATCTTCATACCATACATATACGTGATCGTTAAATTTGGCAATTGCTATACCTATTATATTATCCGGTGTTTGTCCTGGAGGAAGTGTATAGTTGGTTGGTCCTGAAAACTTGTCCAGGTCATCGGGGGTGCCTGATGTTACCTGTCCATTTACATACCACGTAAATACCCGGTCTGTTGCCTTTGTCATATCCATGCCTACAATCGGTCTGCGTCTTCTGATTCCCTTGAGTATATCGGTCTGGTAGATCGGATCAGTCAAAGCGCCACCGGCACCATATACTTTTTTGGTTACATCAAAATTTCTTTTCTCTTCCGTCAGCTTCATCAACCCCGTAGTAGTAAATATTTTAGATGTGCTTCCGATCCAGCTCGCATGTTCAGGCTGCATGCTGCGTTTGGTTTCATAGTTCGATAAGCCATACCCTTTGCTGAAAACCATACGACCTTCTTTTGATGCCGCCACGGTAATGCCGGGTATATCAGTACTGTCGAGCAGCTCTAATACAACCTGATCAATATAGTCCTCTACCGGCTGGTATCCCTGGCCAATAGCCCTGCCGTGGTACCATGTAAAGCAATGATTGTTGGTGTTTGCTATAGCAACAGCCGCGATGTCCTTCGGTGTTTTCCCGGATGGAAGTGTATACGCCACCGGGGCACTGTATACATCCCAATCTATCGTAGTACCTGAGCTCACCGTGCCATCCTTATACCAATAGTATACATGATTGTTCGAAGCGATGCCTACACCAACAAGATCTGTTACTTTCTTTCCGGCCGGAGGAACGCAAGACTTGGGTGTATAATAGTAGTCGAGATCTTTGCTTGTCCCGGAGCTTACCGTTCCATCCGCATACCATGCAAAAACATGATTGTTTGAACCTGCTATAGCAACGCCAATGATGGTGTTATAACTTTTGTCTGCCGGAACAGTATATTTTACCGGGGGCTCGTATGCATCCAGATCTTTGCGGGTTCCTTCGCTAACCGTTCCATCGTTAAACCAGGTATATACATGGCTGTTGGAAGCGATACCAATCCCGACAACATGATTGCTGTTCTTGCCTGTCGGGAATGAGTAGCCGGTAAATCCTTCATAATAGTCAAGATCTTTACTGTACCCGCTGCTCGTTTGATACTGATAGTCGGGGGGAGTCGCCACAGTGCCTGCATCATTTTTACCATACGCGGTTTCTGACAGGAGGCCGGATAGGATGGCCATCCACAGTGCTACCGCCATGCACAACTTGTTCATACGTTTCATTGCTTTCATCTTTTGTGTTGAGGATTTTAAAATTTGTGTTGCAAAAGTAGAATCCGCCCCAGGCATGGGGTTAACACAAACTTCCCAGAAGCAAACAGTATTGTAACATGGCTGGATTAACGGCTGTTTTAGCCTGTATCAGTGTCTCAACACGATACTTATACCTGCATACAACCCGTGGGGTATACGCAAAGGGTTGTGCTTGTCCTAAAAATTATAGCGATACAACCGATTAAATGTTTTCACTGGCTTTTGCAGTTCTTCCGGCATAAGACGATGGCGCAACACCATATTTCTCTTTGAAACATTTTGCAAAATAGGAGAGGTGGTTAAAGCCGACTTCGTATGCAGCTTCTGCTACTTGCTTGCCCGGATCTTCGAGTAATTGTGCTGCACGTTGCAGTCTTATTTCCCGTACAAACTCGGATGCCGATTGATCGGTCAGCGCTTTCAGTTTTCGGTGAAGCTGCATGCGACTCATGCCCAGCTCGCGTTGCATATCTTCAACCGTAAATTCGGTGTTACTCAGATTTTCTTCTACCACCTGTAGTGCAGCCTGCATAAAGCGGGCATCGTGTGTATCAACAGTGATCTCCTGCGGCTTCAATACAATCTCCTGGCTGAATTTTTCACGAAGCCGGTTACGCTGTTTGATCAATCCTTCAATTCGTATTTGAAGTTCCGACAGATCGAACGGTTTGGTTACGTATTGATCGGCCCCGGTTCGAAAGCCCGACTTCTTCGTGTGTGCATCATCGCGGGCTGTAAGCATCACCACCGGTATATGAGAGGTAAGTGTATTATTTTTTATCTGATGTGTAAACTCAACACCATCCATGCGCGGCATCATAACATCGGTAATAATGATGTCGGGAATTTTTTCAATAGCAAGTATCAATCCTTCCTCACCGTTACTCGCTTCTATCACGGTAAACATAGCTTGAAGATTGTCGGATATATAGCTTCGAAGATCAGGATTGTCTTCTGCGATCAACACCACCGGTTTGTCATCCGGAAGTTCGGATGCCAGCACAGGAAGCTCATTAGTCTGCGGAACGGTAATGGCTGGGGATATATACGTTTCCATTTCAGCTATACCATCGGCCGCCTGCAACGGAAGGTATACTGTAAATATACTTCCCTTGTCTTCTTCGCTGGATACGGTAATAGTGCCACCCTGTAATTCAACCAACTCCTTGGTTAGCGCCAAGCCAACACCGGTACCTTCAAATCGCCTGGTTTGCGAACTGTCTACCTGGTAAAACCGATCGAAGACTTTTTTCTGCGCTTCTGCCGGAATACCAATGCCGGTATCGGAAACGGACAGCCGAAGCATCGTGGGTGATTCGATGATCGCCTCGATTGAAACAGAGCCACCCGGTGGTGTAAATTTGATAGCATTGGAAAGTAAATTGAAACAGATTTTTTCAATTTTATCAGGGTCTGCTTTCATGACAGCCTTACCATCCGGTATATTTTGATTATAGATGATTTGCTTCGATTCTGCCAGGGAAGAAAACGATGCAACCTGAATCCGCAGAAAGGTATATATATCTATATTTTTAAAATTCAGTTTTACTTTTCCAACTTCAAGTTTGGCCAGATCCAGCAACTGGTTTACCAGCGTAAGCAGGCGTTGTGCGTTTCGCTTCATCATGTCCAGGTAATCGGCAGGTATATCCCGGTCGTAAAGTTGAAGCGGCCCAAGGATAAGATTGAGCGGTGTGCGAAACTCGTGCGATATGTTCGCAAAGAACTGGGATTTCATTTGGTCGAGTGCTTTGATTTGCTCTGCTTCCACCTGCACCATTTTAGCTTTTGTACCCTCTTCATCCGCTTTGATCTGGGCAATCTTGCTGGAGCCAATGGCAGCAATTGTTTTTAAAGCATCCAGATGAAACTGACTGAAAAAATTCTCGTCACGATGTTCAGATATAATAATGCCAATTACTTTTCTGTGGTTTAGCAGCGGCACGGCCAGTATAGCATGTGATGTGGGTTCTATACTATACTTAGAAACACCCGACAGATCGCTTCTCATTTCCGGTGCACCGGTTTGAATCACGATGCGCGCTATACCTTCATCCGTTTTAAGAGACTTCTGCAATTGAAAGTCGTTGATGTTTTTAGGATAGGAAGCTTTCAGTACCAGTATATTTTGGAAATCATCCAACATATATATACTGCAATGTTCCAGACCAAGCTGACTGGCACAGTTGCCGGCAATGTCCCAAAGAACATCATCCGTGTTATTCTTGCCGATTAACGATGATGCAAAATAATTAATAGCAGCATCGGTTTCCAGTCGCAGCGTCATCTGCTTTTCCAATTTCAGGTTTGCTTCTTCAATGACTGAGTGTTGGCTGGAGATAACCCGGTTTTTATGCTCAAGATCTGACGCATAGGCCTTCCGTTGGCGAAACTTCTGGTAGTAAAGCCCCACGGCCACCAATAATAAGCAACTCGCAGCGCTCAACATCCATCGCCACCGGTTTTCAAGCGCAACCTGCTGGTCGAGAAATGCGAGACGAAGTGTTTGCTCTTCCAGTTGCAGATTTTTCTGTTGCACATCCATTTTTACCTGGCTGCTCTTAAATGCCTTTGCTTTGTCTTCATTGAAAATACTATCCTGAAACGCCAGGTGTTGCTTATAGTACTTCAATGCATTTGTGTGGTCACCCGCACTTTCGTAGATCGATGCGAGCAGTGCTGCTGTGCTGGACTTTGTATTTATACTGTTGATCTCGTCTGCCATCGTGTAAGCTTCGCGTGCAAGCTGTTCGCTTTTCTTAAATCTTTTCAGCGCTGCATTTACCCGGGCCAAATAGTTAAGGATAGTGATTTTATTGGACAGCAGACTATGCTTCTCTGCTTCCGGAAGTGCCTGCAATAAAAAGGATTCTGCAGTGGTATAATCACCGAGTTTATAGTAAGAAGCCCCTATATTTGTAAGCGATAAGATTTTTCCTTCCAGCAAATTGTGTATGGTATAGTAGGCAAGTCCTCTTTTATATCCTTCAATAGCCTGCGGTATTTCATTTTTTTGGTCGTGTACAAACGCGAGATTCATGTGTATATCGGCCACGTGTTCACCATCTTTTAATTTCTCAGCCAGCATCAGCGCCCGTTTAAAATATTCGAGTGCTTTGTCGTGTTCTCCCAGCGTAGCGTAGAGTAAACCTATATTTGTACTGGCAGAGGCCTGGCTTTGCTCATTACGGAGTGAATCAGCGATGTCCATCGCTTTGGAATAATAGGAGAGACTGGCAGGATAATCGCCCATTCGTTTGTGAACAATACCCATGCAGGTATAGCTGTCGGCAGCATATGCCAGATGTCCTGTTTGCAAGGACAGGTCTACTGCTTTGTTGAAAGATGCGATTGCTTCGGAATATTGATCCTGCATGCCGTAGCAGACACCAATCAGTTTAAGCGCCTCAACTTCATAGCGCGGAGCTTCCAGCGTGCGGCTTAGTTGCAGCGCTTCATGGAGATAGTCGATTGACTTACGAATATCAACTCCTCTCGTTTTGTTGGCTACCTGTATAAGAACCTTTAGATATATAGTATCTTTTTCCGTTCGCGCTGCGAGTATATTTTTGAGACTGTCGATTGCTTTCTCTCCTCTTTGAAATGAATAACATGGATGGACACCCGGTAATGCAATGAATACCGCGAGGAGCAGAGCGGAGAGATTTTTCATAGGGGTCTTTGATTACATCGTTTGATGATATAATAAAGATAGAGAAAGAAATTTTTCTAAACGATGTCAGGATGCTTTTTTAAAACGTTTAACCGCATAGGCATAACGTTGTGACACAGATATTCACAATCATTCGTATTCAAGTGTTGAAAAGAATGCCCGTGTCATGAAAGGACCCCGGTATATATCTGATCAGGAGCAGTAAGCCTTTATCTTTGATGGCAGCTCTTTGATTATGGCGCTATGTAAATCTCTGACCTGTTCGATTTGCAAGGTTCCTCCCAGGATGAGCATCTCTTTATACTCAAATCGTTTTCCCAGTCTGTCGTCTAGCATAACGTTTTGCATGCTTTGCGCTATACCAATCTCGGTTAGGATGTCATTTGGATGACCTGCCGTACAGATCACAAGGCCGTACCTGATGGATTTCATCTTTTGCATACCGTTATTGTGTCCGTACGCATACCCCACGGAGTAAACTCTGTCGAACCATCCTTTCAATTTCGCAGGACAATCACTCCACCACACCGGGTATATAAAAATGATGCAGTCGGCTTTCTCAATTTTCTGATGTTCCGAAAGAACATCTTTTGCAATTGACAATTCAGTTCTGGCAAATCCTTCACGTTCGTATTCCTGTTCAGTCATGTCACCATGGAAATCCATGGCATATAGGTCTGATATATCGACATTCCAATCCTGCGCAACGAGTTCTTTTTTCAATTGCTCGAAGATCTGGAAGGTATAGGATTTTTTGCTGGGGTGGCTGTATATGATCAGGATGTTCATGAACAATTTTGTGCTTAATTGACAGATGCTGCAATGCTTGAATATATAAATAAAATAATGGAATGTCTCACATTAAAAGAGAGGAAGGTTGGACAGCATAGTTTGGAATGTCAGTGTTTTATAAGTTTCATAGCATATATTGAACTACGCAAAAAGACTGCGTTGTGAGGTGACTCCTTTGCATACCTAAAGTATACAAGGAGCCAATATGAATCTATTTGACTTTTTTAGAGGGAATAAAATTGTTTTAAAAATAATTCTATCAAAAAGAATAAGAGTTGACCGCCAGAAAGACAGAATCACCTTCATCGGCACAAGGGATGATATACTTACGTTTGCAGCGGAGATTAGAAAAATATCGCGGCTTAATGACGGAGAGTTGGCTAAGGTGGGATGCTATTTTTTTAAGCTCTCCAATTTTATTACTGCGGACCAATTTCGCGAAAACTGGGTTGAGCTTTCTGGTCTGGGATGGAATGTTATGGCAAGTAAATTCTCGGAAGTTGTTTATGGGTATGAACAGAATCCCTTTTATTTCAATGACTGCGGATTTACAACTAAACTTCCTTTAGATATAGGTGTCAAAGTAATCGACTTGGAAAATGGATAGTGCGTATTGATCTCACGGATTAATCGCTGGGTGCGTCAGACTGTTACGACCTCAGTAAAACTACGGAGGAGACACGTTACGCTTTATTATAAATTGCCCGCTCAATACGATTCCTAAAAAAAGCGCCTATGAAAACCTGTTTCAAATCAGAGTTAGTTCATGTTAAACATGATGCAGACAAAAGTATAATTATAGCTACATGGGTAACGCCTCCTACCTCTGAAGAGTATAGAGAAGGAATGCTGGCGGTACTTCAGGCTATAAAAGATTGCAAAACAGGCAAGGTTGTATGGGACTGTATGGGAGTTGGTGCTATCAGTCAGGCCGATCAGGAATGGACAATTAAATACTTTCACAATCCGGCACTCGAGCACGGTTACTCCCAAGCCGCTATCATTTTACCAGCAGATATATTTACGCAGATGTCCGTAGAATCTATAGTTAATGAAGTAGGTGATTTCAAAACTAAATATTTTGATACGCTGCAGGCTGCTCTGGATTGGACACTTCAATAGTTAAATTGAATCGCAGCGCTAGGTGTTATAGCAACTGTTGACGATATATATATCAGTATCGATTTGATATATGCGTACAAGAACTAAAACAAAAAAGCCCCGCTCTAATTGAACGGGGCTTTTACTTTCTGAAAAATAGAAAGTTGTGGAGCCGCAGAGAATCGAACTCTGGTCCAGAGAAGAAGAACTCGTACCTTCTACATGCTTAGTTGACTTTGATTGTCGGGTATAGCAAGGCAGGCAACAGCCAAACCACACCTTAGTTACTAAGTCTTAACCGCGTTTAGCAACATCACACGGAGCAGTTCTGCATTACGACACCGCTAACCAGCACCTGCAAAACGACAATGCTGAGCGATGATGGCTTTCCCGATCTTATCGGGACGAGGCTAATTTAGCGTATCGCTAAATTAAGCAGCCATGGCGTAGTTAGACTCGCCAAGTATGATTCAGGACTATCTTTCAAGGCTCTCATCCTATGAGCCTGCATGCTTACATACGACCTCAAGCATCCTGTCAAAACCGGTCGGCCCCGGATTTTTTTGTGAACAGGAAAACATCAAAGGTTATGTGTAACGCTGAAATGTATTTCTTGTTTCAATGAACGCACCGGAATGTTCCGGTAAAAGGGAGACAAATATAAAACGAAAAAAGTTTCAAGCACGATCCTCTCAAAATTCGCACACTTCATCAGAGAATATTTTCCCTTCCACCAGCGTAAACACGTGCTCGCAAAAACACTTAAACACGTTTCTCCATTTGTTCATTGCTAATTGTCATTTCAATTTTATCTTGCGCCCTCGCATGGAAAACTTTGTTGTATCGGCACGTAAATATCGCCCCACGGGGTTTGACGAAGTGGTTGGACAAGAACACATTACCACTACGCTCAAAAATGCTATCGATAACAATAAGCTTGCTCAGGCACTTTTATTTTGCGGACCGCGCGGTGTAGGTAAAACAACCTGCGCACGTATCGTTGCACGCCTGATCAATGGTTTTGAAGAAAGAACAGAAAACAATTCACTGAATATTTTCGAACTCGATGCTGCTTCCAACAACTCGGTGGAAGACATTCGTAACCTGATCGACCAGGTTCGCTACCCGCCTCAGTTCGGAAAATTTAAAGTGTATATTATAGATGAGGTTCACATGCTTTCGAACGCGGCCTTCAACGCTTTTCTGAAGACGCTCGAAGAACCACCATCGTACGCAATTTTTATTCTGGCCACAACCGAAAAGCATAAGGTAATTCCTACCATTCTTTCGCGTTGCCAGATTTTTGATTTCAACCGGATCCAGATCAGTGACATTGCCAATCACTTAAAAAAGATTGCGCAGCACGAAGGTATACCAACCGAAGATGAAGCACTTCACCTCATCAGTCAGAAAGCTGATGGTGCGTTACGCGATGCACTTTCAATTTTTGATTTGATGGTAACATACTCCTCGGGTAAAGGAGTAATGTTCAAGAGTGTGTTGAGCAACCTGCACATCCTGGATTATGATTATTATTTCCAGGTAATTGATTCGTTGCTGTCACAGAATCATACACAACCATTATTGTTACTGGATGAAATTCTGCGCAAAGGTTTTGATGGCCATAACTTTATTGTTGGCTTGAGCGAACACCTGCGCAACTTGCTGGTATCACAAGATGCCCGTACTGTACAACTGATGGAAGTGCCGGACAGCGTTAAAAAGAAATATGTACAGCAGGCTCAGGCTTGCCCGCCTTCATTATTACTAACGTGGCTCAACATTGCCAACCAGTGTGATATCAACTACAAGGGTAGCAAGAATCAACGTCTCTCAGTAGAGCTTGCGTTGATGAAGATGGCACACGTAGGTAGCGTGTTAAAGGCCGATCAACTTGCACTGAATGGACTTGCCGAACAGGCAGGCTTAAAAAAAAAATTAGTGTAGAGTCTGAAGATGAAACTGAGCAGGCGGAAGAAACAACGCCAGCGGTACCGGCCTCATCTATACCTCCTGTTACATCTGTTAACACAACACCTCCGGTTGCAACAACAGCAACCCCTGCAACAGCAGACACTCCATCGGAAAATATACAGGAGACACCGCCAGGTCTTTCCATGAAGCCTAACTTTTCGGAGAAATCAAAATTTAAGGATGCTCCGAAAACAACGGTCAAGCTAACGGATCTTTTAAAGGTTGAACCTAAAAAAGAACAGTCGGCCGCACAGGTAAAAGTTGAGCAGGACGAACCGTTTACACCTGAGAAACTACGTGCCGTGTGGGAAGAATATGCTGAGACGCGTAAAAAATTTCAGGCAGAATAT
This sequence comes from Flammeovirgaceae bacterium UBA5867, assembly GCA_002432545.1. Taxonomy (GTDB): domain Bacteria; phylum Bacteroidota; class Bacteroidia; order Cytophagales; family Cyclobacteriaceae; genus Ohtaekwangia. The sequence goes on from DJFR01000151.1 coordinate 54,899, forward strand.
CATCTGCTCCGACAGCCGTACGATTTGAAAGATAACGTTATAACCGTTCCGCTTCACAACACGGTAGAGGAGATTATGTTAAACAGCTTGCGTATTGAGCTCTCTACATTTGTTCGTGAAAAATTAAAGAACTATTCTATTCAGATCTTTGGTGAAATGCGCATCATCGAAGATACGCGGAAAGTAATGTATACCCCCCGCGAGAAATTCGAATACCTGATGGAAAAGAATCCGGCCCTAAAAGAGTTGAAAGACAGACTCGGATTGGACACCGATTACTAAACTAATCAGAAAGTCTGATACCTATATTTACTTGCCATTCTTCTGGAAGAAATCTTCATAGGTAAGTACATCCTTGTTCTGGAATTTGCTTTTCAGTATACCCAGATGAAATAATAATGCCATGGCCGTCAGTAAAAAGATGACCAGGTAGCCTGTGCTCAGAAATATATAGTTATAATTAAACGTTGTATTGTAAGCGAGTATATCGTAGCCGAATATAATAACACCGGTAAGTATGCTACCCATCAGGAACCAAGAACCTACATGTTCCGCCAGTAACGCGCGAACAATAAGATAGCCGCCATACAGAATTACAACACCCGCCACCGCCAGGTATAGCGACAGCCATTGCGAAAACATGACCACCGGAGTAAACAGTGTATAGAGTATAAATAGAATGTTAAGCGTTACAATTATATAGGTAAGTGCTGCGTGGCTTAACTGATTAATCAGGTGGTGAAGAAAAAGTATAGCCCACAGTACAGCGCAATATAGCGTCAGGTATTCCGTCTTGACCAGGAACTGCCAGTCGATATCCGGGAAGAATACAACGACAGGGTATAAATTTGAAAATAAACATCGTACTGCCCATGTAAGACTTAACAGCGCGAAGTATAGAATAACTCTTTTCTTTTTTACGAAATATATAGTTAGAAAAGTTATGCCGGCCAGGAAGAGAATGATCGCTTCAATAACATTGATTGTTACTGATCGCGACAGGTGTTTTGTTATACCCTCAGCTGAACCCAGCAGGATAGGAGCTTTACTTCCGCCTTTATGATGATGGAAGTTGGCAATCTGCAGCACCATCACGAGCGTATCTTCAGCATGTGAGAACGTAACTGTTTGATGAACCCATTTTGGTTGCGTTGTCTCAGACGTATTACTAACAGTACCCGAAGAAGCAACCTTCAATCCATTTACCCAAAGTATATAACTGTTATATAGCTGCGGAATTTCAAGGCCAAGTTTCTGAATCGAATCCGGTAGCAACACATGTAACACATATGTGCCGTACTCGATACGTTGTTTATCATCATCGCCTTCGTTCCATATAGCAGGGAAGAATTGTGTGATGCCACCAAGCGTATCAGCCTGATCAGGCGACAACAATTGACCTTCATGAAAAGTCCAATAGCCGGAAAGTGGTAAACGTTTTTGGAAATTCCAGTGGCGCGCATCCAGCACACCCGATTCTGCACGAACAGAAGATTGCGATACGCCAGTGGTTATAAAACCGACAACGAGTACCAACGAAAAGGCAACACGATTAGCCCACACCATATGTGTTTACAAAACAAGGTTAATGTTAAAAACAAATAAAGTGGAATAACAAAAGACCGGATTTGGTCTTCTGCATACGTTGGTTTAATCGAAACAAATGTATCTAAAGAATCACTACGATTCTTTAAAATCAGATAATTAATTATTGAGCGAAGTAGTGAGGTTGCGCAATAATTATACGTTTAAACGCGCAACCTGTCCGGAAAATTTCAGCGTTCTGAGTAAAAAGTTAGAAATAATTTATTCTACAAAACAAGCTCTGTATACAGCCGCGTCAGCATTTCGGATGCATCCGGACATAAGCCGGGATGTACTTTGGAAGTTTGCACAATTGTGCTGCGTGTAGCGGTAAGCCACCGGAACCGTTCGGCCATCGATAATTTTCCAATGGGGCCGCCCTGCGCACCACCGGCACAGATGCGCTCGAACGAACGGATATACTCTTTCAGTTCTTCGAGATCAAGTGTGTTGCAAAAAGCCTGAATGCGTTCTTCGTTCAGTGTTATCGCAGTCTGTAAAAATTTTTGTTTCGAACAAAACAAAATAACACCTACGTTGAGAAACTCTTCACGCTCAACCCGGGGCACCACCCGGATAACAGCATATTCAAATAAGTGAGTCTCTTGCATACTGTGCTTCTTTAACAAAAAAATCAGAGTTGGTAATTCTTGTCTCCAGGAATTTTATATAGGCCTGGCGATGTTCATTAACGGTCTCAAACGCATGTTCTCCTTCAAGCCATTCGTCAGGAATCAAAGCGACAATCGCGCGTATACGTTCAGCGGTAAGTATAGCACGAAAGGCTTCATCAACGCTTGCAAGTTCAGAAGCCTGTGCGAGTAATACATGATCTTTAATATTTGGAAAAGATCGCTGCGGTTTATCCCAGTCATTCCACGAGTGATGGAAATATAGTGCAGCACCATGATCGATCAGCCACAGTTCCTTATGCCACCAAAGCATATTGGTGTTGCGTGCCGTGCGATCTACATTCAGTAAAAAACTATCAAGCCATACAATCTGCGAGGCGAGTTGAGGATCAACTTTTGTTACCAGCGGATCGAATGTTATAGAGCCTGATAAATAATGTAGTCCAAGATTAAGTCCTACACTCGCTTTCAACAAGTCTTGTATTTCTTCATCACCCTCTATTCGTCCGAAGGCACTGTCAAGATGTGCAAATACAATTTCCGGAACTTTCAATCCAAGTGTGCGGGCGATTTCACCACCAATGATCTCGGCAATTAACGCCTTGCGACCTTGCCCTGCTCCGCGAAATTTCAATACATATAAAAACTGATCGTCCGCTTCAGCAATGGCCGGCATGGATCCTCCTTCGCGCAGCGGTGTAACATAACGCGTTACATTAACAGATCGGAGTTGAGGAATACTATACGTCATACAAAAGTGAGGTTCGAAAATAAGTATAAATCATCGTCACTTACATGCCTTCCTGATAAATACATCAGAAAGTTTAAGGGTATATATAGCTTATTATTATCCAATAGCTTCGAACAATCGGTCAACATCCTGTTCATCATTATACAGGTGCGGAGCCACGCGCATCTTCTCGCCACGGAAACTTACATATACTTTATGATCCGAAACACGTTTGGCTAATGCAGGGATCTGCTCAAAAGGAAAAGATATGCCAATAAGATGGCTCGCGCGCATCGAACCCGGGGGCACACCAAATCCTTTTTGTCGTGCCTTGCTTTCAATTTTGCCGGTTAATGCAGCGAGTGTCTCCTGTATATTTTCAACACCCCACTCCAGAATTTGTGTAAGGGCAGCAATAGCCATGGCTATATTGTTGAAGTTGGGAAATTCACCCGCATCGAATCTGCGTGCACCCGTTTTATAGGCATCCTGGTAATCAACCAGCCGCGTAAAATTTTCACTCTCTTTTTTATTGAGCCACGAATGCTCCAGCGGTTTCCCCGACTCACAATATTCCGGTGCAGCATATAGATAAGCTAATCCATACGGTCCCATCAGCCATTTATAGCCAACCGTAACCAGAAAGTCAGGTTGTATTTTTTGAATATTTAGCGGATAGGCTCCCAATGACTGACTCGCATCGATCACGAGTTTTGCATGTACAGCTTTCGCGCGCTTGCTGATCACTTCAAGATCAATAAGACTTCCGTCTGTCCAATGGCAATTCGGTATAGCAACGAGTCCTGTATCAACAGTAATATGTTTGAGGATTGCATCTGTCCATGATTCATCGTCACGCTTTGTTACGGTAACGATGGTTGACTTTGTTTCGCGTACAAGTTCACGCCATGCATATACATTGGATGGATACTGCTGATCCAGCACAACAATATTCTGATCGGCACGCAACGCTATATTTTTCGCGGCTGTTGCCATGCCATAACTTACCGATGGTATCAGCGCAACGTTATCCCTATTGGCCTGTATAATTTGTGCGAACAGACTTCGCAGTGTTTCTCCCGGAGTAAACCAATCGTCAACGACAATCTCCCAGGGATGCGAACGTTTTTGGAGCGCTTCTATACCGGCTTCATGGGCACGTTTCAGTAACGGTGACATATATGCACAGTTCAGAAAAGTAATGCCGATGGGTATGCTGAATAGTGATTTCTGATTCGGTAATATCATGATCGTATGAAAAACTGGATGGCTGTTCCATCAAAGCTAATCATAGTTGATAACGAATCATAACGCCTGTCTTAAAAGTTCACAAGCGATATATAGTTGAAATACAGAGGAGATTTTGCTGAATGTCGTGATCGCTTCAGCGGTATATATCAGGAATGGCGCGGACTGATCCAGTCAAATTTTGAAAATAGTCTTTGTAGAGAAACGATGAAGCTGTTCGTTGCTGTCTTCTGTTTCGCAGATGGAGTAGACGCTTCGCTCATCAAACGCGGATCACTTAATCCTGCCATTGTGTAAAGAGAAGTTTTTCGTACAAGGTTATCGCGAGTTGTCATGATAGTCGTTGTTTAGTAAAAACATGTATGTTGTGATACACGCTTCTGTTTGAATTCTGATGCAAGTTTACGCGAACAAACAATAACCGAAGGGTTTATGTAATGAATACTGTAGTTGAGACTTTCGCAACCCGTTTAAATGGACAATTGTCGCAATCGTATGTTGGCGTTTATGGTACGATATGCCGGTTTACAACGGGCTGCGTAGATAACAAAATCTATTGCCTCGTAAGAGCATCGAGTGTCTTGAGCAGTGTTGGAATTCGGTAGGCACCCTGCATCGAGCGAATATAGTTACGGGCTGTATCAAGCGGTATACCGAGCGTAGTTATATAAAGCGGTCGCTTACTATCTCCTCTGTAAACTTCGCCTTTGTGAAGTGTGTTGTTGGCAAAGTTTGTCTTCGCGACACCGATCACCGGAATTTTTCTTTCCAGTGCTTCGTATAAATATCCGCCCAGTCCGTGTTTGCCAGAGTCATCCAGTAGAACATAACCATCAATGATGATGATATCTATAGTTTGCAGGCTTATCTTTTTAAGAATGCTGACGATGCAGGGGAGCTCGCGTTTATAAAATGAACCGGGTTGATAAGCTTCTATACCATCAAGTTCCTCGGTCACTACTTCTGCTGGTTGCTCGTCTGTCCAGTTAACAAAGCGAATACAAACCGTTTTGGCCTTGTCATTTTGATAATATGTATCGAGTGCCAGTATCATGTTTACCTGCTGATCATGAGCGAAGTATATATTCGTGAAGCCAAGCGCTCTTCAGCCTGATTTTCATTTTTTACAAATTTACTTCACTTTTGTTTTTTGCCGGTAACAAACATAACGAATCCCATGCATGTAAATTCTGTTTTTCCGTATGCAGCCATCGCAGGTCAGCCTGAGTTTAAACTGGCTATAGAATTATTGATGATAGATGCAAGCATAGGTGGTATACTGGTGCTGGGCGATAAAGGTACGGGCAAGACAACAACCGTGCGCTCGCTCAGTCAATTAATGAGTGCGATCGATACAGCGTTTAATTTTGTAAACCTGCCGGTAGGAGCATCAGAAGATCGCGTATTAGGTTCTGTTGATCTCGAAACACTCATCAACGAAAAAAGACAGGTGTTGAAAAAAGGACTGCTGGCGCAGGCACATCGCGGTATACTATATATTGATGAAGTAAATTTACTGAACGACTACCTCACTGATATACTGTTGGATGCTGCCGCTTCCGGAGGTTATTACCTGGAACGCGAAGGACTTTCCATGTGGCAGGATAGCCGGTTTTGTCTCATCGGAACGATGAACCCGGAAGAAGGAGAACTTCGTCCGCAGTTGCTTGATCGTTTTGGCTTATGCGTAGAGGTTCGTACACCACAGGATGTAGCGGTCAGAAAGAAAATAACGCAAAGCAGAATTGAGTTTGACCTCCAGCCGGAGAAAATGCTCGAAGCATGGAAAGCAGATCAGGATACAATCCGGCAGCGACTGCTGCAAGCGCGAAGTAAAGTAAATACAATTGAAATTCCGGAAGCGCTCATCGAATATGCATCTACCATCAGTGTACAACATCACACCGAAGGACTTCGTGCCGATATACTGTTGATAAAGGCTGCACGTGCTTATGCTGCATTGTGTGGCGATGCTATAGTTACCACTGCGCATGTAGATACCGTTGTGCCGTTTGTACTGAAGCATCGTTCGAAGAAATCACCAACCGGAAACAATGCAGGAGGAGACAATACGAAGAATAACAACGGAGGAGGATCAGGTAAATCCGGTCGTGCATCAGAAACGGAGAAGACATTCGATCCGCTTCC
>DJFR01000151.1:61265-73318 GCA_002432545.1 Flammeovirgaceae bacterium UBA5867
CCCAAACAAACATGCGGATAAAAAGGTGGATGTGTTTAACACAGTGAAGAATTATACGACAACGGGTAATTTTTCGATCACCTATATCCCTGATCGCTCCAAAGGAAAGCTGGAGGTATATTTCCTGGTTGATTCTTCCGGTTCCATGGCACACGATGATCAGATCCGCTATGCAAAAGGTATTGTTCTGCAAACACTCGAAAAGCACAAGGGAAAGCAAATAGCATTTGCCGGAATAGGCTTACGTAACGGACAAGCAGAAATTTTTCATCACACCACCACGCAACCCCAATCATTTACCAATGCATTGAATCAGCTAAAGACAGGTGGTAAAACAAATCTCACTGCAGGCTTTGAGAAAGTATACCAGCTGCTGCATCGTTCGGCACAGTCGCGCCATATACAACATCACCTCTATATTTTTACCGATGGACGCATCAATGCCACAGTAACGCATGACCACGATCCTGTAACAGAAGCCGTACGCTATTATAAACGTTATCTGAAATCGCTAACCTATACACACGTGCTGAACACCGAACACGGCTTTGTAAAACTGGATAACGCCCGCGCACTGGCCGACAAGCTTCAGGCACAGTTCAGTAATGTCAGGTAACGGTTATCCGTTAACAGTTAATCGTCACCAGTTATCCGTTCAGAATAGTTTTGATTCACGTATAACGGATAACGATTAACCGATAACGACTAATGACTAAAACATTCTTCATTATTAATTATCGGAAATTATTATACATTTGTCGCAGTTACGGTTGCAGTTATTGATACTAAATGACTGCATTAAAAGGGAATCCGGTGTAAATCCGGAACAGTACCCGCTGCTGTAATCCTGCTGTTAAATTTTTAACGGCTGCGTTCAGGTAACAAGGCCACTGTCGCCAGGGTGATGTGCAAGCATCATTCGGATGGGAAGGCACCTGAACCGGGAAAGTCAGAAGACCTGCCATAGCTATATAACAACTTAACGCTTTCGGGTGAAAAGCAACAGTAGCATGGAAAAACTATATCTGCACATTTCTGTATGTTCAGTATGCCCTTCGGTGGCTATACTGCCATTGGTAACATCGCCCGCCCGCTATAATGCTGGATGTGGGGACAACGTTACTGATCCTATCTCCACAACGCATAGCCATAGCGTTGATCCACCCTGTATACCGGTATCATCCTTCTCCTGCCATAACATACAATAGGTATGGTGGAGCATACACAAGGCATAGCACAGCAAGCGCTGTCGCTACCGGTATTGACTTCGCGCATGGTATGGATGGCATGGATGGCACTTGCAGTATTGCTGTTCCTGGTGCTCGACTTGGTGCTGGGTTCTGTAAATATACCGCTCACAGAGGTTGTAAAAATATTAACAGGACAGGGCTCTGAAAATATAGCCTGGCTCAAGATCGTTCAGAATATACGTGTACCCAAAGCGTTTACCGCTATACTCGCTGGTGCAGCACTGTCAGTAAGCGGGCTGCAGATGCAAACGCTGTTCAGAAATCCGTTGGCGGGACCATCGGTGTTAGGTATCACTTCCGGGGCGAGTCTGGGAGTAGCTATACTCATGCTGGGCACGGGGCATATCACCAGCAGCTTTGCTATACGACAACTCGGTATAGGTGGAAGCTGGCTCGTTATTCTCGCATCCTCAACAGGCTCTGCTGTTGTTATGTTAATGGTCATTGGACTCTCACTGCGCATTAAGGATAATGTTATACTGCTCATCATGGGGCTGATGCTTTCCAACCTGATCATCGCGATGGTGAGTATATGGCAATACTTCAGCGAGCCGGAACAGATACAGGAGTACCTCATGTGGACATTCGGAAGTTTGGGAGGTGTATCGCGTGAGCAGCTTACAATTTTATCGCTTACTATTCTGGTAGGTATAGCACTTACATTTTCGTCATCAAAATTTTTAAATCTCCTGTTACTTGGTGAAGGCTATGCCAGCAGCATGGGTGTAAATATTCGCTATGTAAAATTACTGGTCATTATTTCTACGAGTCTGCTGGCGGGCGCGATTACAGGATTTTGTGGACCTATCGGATTTATAGGTATAGCTGTGCCACACCTCTGTCGTGCACTGTTGAATACGGCAGATCATCGCATTCTGATTCCCGCGTGTTGTTTACTAGGCGCAGCGGTCATGTTGCTGTGCGATATAGTGGCGCAGCTTCCAGGACACCAGGGTGTGCTGCCGGTAAACGCAGTTACGGCCATGGTTGGTTCGCCTGTAGTGATGTGGGTAATTCTGAGACGGAAGAATATAAAATCATCCTTTAGCTAAGATGAATACGACACGCATTGCATCGGACACTATATCTATACCGGACGCTAGAAGCTGCCAGGATAATGTATTGCATACAGAAAAACTTACCATTGGCTATAAGAACCGAAACGTTGTCCGCACGGTAGGCCATGCGTTGGATCTGACGTTACGCCCCGGACAATTTGTTTGCCTGTTGGGACCGAATGGTGCCGGTAAAAGCACACTCATAAAAACATTGGCCGGTATACAGCGTCCCCTGGCCGGGAAGGTTTTTATAGCACAGGAAGATATATATACCATCCCCAAAAATGCACTGGCCCGAAAGCTAAGCCTTGTTCTGACGGATGCTGTGCAAACCGGTAACCTGGATGTATATACCGTGCTGACACTCGGTCGCTATCCGTACGCAAACTGGTTCGGGACACTTCGCGAGGCGGACAAGAAAATTATAGTGGATGCTGCACGTGCTACAGGTATAGAGCAGCACTTGGGTAAACAACTCGACCAGCTTAGTGATGGTGAGCGACAAAAGGTAATGATCACGCGTGCACTTGTGCAGGATACACCGCTCATCATTCTCGATGAACCCACAGCGCACCTCGATCTGCCCAGCAGAGTAGAAGTAGTGAGACTGCTCCGCACAATGGCTCGTCACGCAAATAAGGCAATTATACTTTCTACACACGAGCTTGATCTGGCGTTGCAGGTTGCCGATACAATCTGGTTGATGATGCCGAACCAGTCATTGATTACCGGTGCACCGGAAGATCTCATTATTAGTGGAACCTTTGAGACAGCATTCAGTAAAAGTGGTTTTGACTTTTGTCGCAATACCGGAACGTTTCGCGTGAATACACCGGATGAAAATAAAACTATTCAATTAAATGGAGAAGGCTATATATACTTCTGGATGAAACGAGCCCTGGAGCGTGAAGGCTACAGTATAACTGATGACGCAGAGGATATAGTTTCGGTGCAGCTTGATCCTGAATTTCATGGTACGCTTGGCAGGGCAGGTATGCTTTATCATTTTCATGCCGTAGCGGCTCTGTTGACGTTTCTGCGTGAAGAAATTTCAGTGAAGACGAATGAACCGGCTCAGGTATAATTTATATAGATGTAACACAATATGGGAAAGGATCTGACAAAAGTTACCAATACAGTTTTTGTATGTAACGGAGGTACCTGCAAGAAGAACGGTGCTGAAGAGAACACACGTGAGCTGCGGTGTGCTATAAAGATGGCCGGCTTGCACGAAGTAACGCATACGGTAAAAACACTTTGCCAGGGCCAATGTGAAAATGCACCCGTGTTGTTTTTGAACCCGGAAGGAGGATGGTATAAGCGAATGACCGCTGAAACGATTGATGAATTTGTAAAGCAGAAATTGATAAGCCACACAGGTTTTGACGATCACAGACTTTTTAAAGAAGGTTGGACAACCATGTTGGCTGCGAAAACAATTGAGCCGAAAACGCATGATGAACTTACACATCATTGTGATGAACATGCAGGCGATGTATACGGAGCCGTGATTTACCCCTGGGAACACAATGTATATCCGCTGTTGAAAGAGATATTCATGGTATACCGGGATACGCTTACGATATATTATCGTAACCAGGTGCTCAATTCCGCTGCGTTTCAACTCACATATAAAGACGGCCGCGCACAGATCCGGGGAAATATAGCAAGTGAGGCATTAGAGGTTGTTATGGCTGCTCCGCGTGAGTCAGAATATTTTCTCTATAAAGTGAGTAAGGTAAAACTATACCAAAAGGCTGATGCATTTAACGGAATATACCTGATGAATTCAAAGCAGGGAATCTTCCTGCGCGTGGAATGGCGATCGGGTAGTGATTTTTGGAATCACCTGGTGGATAATTACGTCATGATCAGCGGCTGATGACAACCTGTAACGAACTGAAATATTCTAAACCATATATGCGATTATTTTACCAAATTTTTATTCTTTCATTTTTGCTCACAGCCGGTTTTGCTCAAACAGGTTTCTCACAAACAACAATCGTGGTACAAGGCATTGTACGCGATGATGCCGGGCAGCCTATGCCAGCCGTAAACGTGGTGGCACGTGGTACAACAACGGGAGCTGTTACCGATGAAGCTGGTAAATATATACTTCAGGTTCCTGCGAATGCAGTGTTGATCTTTTCACACCAAGGCTATCGATCGCAGGAAGTAATCGTTCAGCAATCAGGCGATATAGATATAGCAATGGTAATGGGTATGTCTCACTTGGGCGAAGTGGTTGTTACGGCAACGCGGTCTGAGCGTGCTGTCGAAAGTATACCACAGCATGTAAGCGTAATTAGTCGTGAAGACATCGATAAGACAGCGGCTACCGATCTCACCGATCTGGTAAAGAAGACAGCAGGTGTAGATGTTATCCAATATCCCGGGCTGCTATCGGGTATAGGTATACGCGGATTCAGACCGCAGTTCTCCGGCATCAATCAGCGCACCCTGGTGTTGATCGATGGTCGTCCGGCCGGAGCCACGAACCTTGCTACCATTGATATGAATAATGTCGAACGAGTAGAAGTACAAAAAGGTCCGGCTTCCGCACTCTATGGTTCACAGGCAATGGGTGGTGTTGTGAACATTATTACGAAGAAAACAAGTGGTGAAGTAAAGGGACGCGTGTTCGCAGGCATCGGAAATTTTGGAATTACGCAAGGCGGTTTTTCAGTTGGAGGAGGTATCACTAATAAATTGGACTTTGATGCAAGCTTCAACAGTTATAGTCAGTCGAAAGATTTCAAGATCGGAAAGAATAACGCATTCAGAGATGCTTTCGGATGGGACAAAGCTGATCGTATACTATGGACGGAAACCGGTAAGGAAGATATAGTTATCGATGATGTGCGTGGCGATGGAAATACACGCGCCAATACAAACTATAGCAATTATACAGCTTCGGCACGCCTGGGGTATACTATAAATTCCGATTGGCGGATCGATGTAAAAGGCGACCGCTTCTATGCAAAAGATGTAAATACACCGGGAGATATTGAAGATGGTAATCTCAGTCCGGGATTAAAAGATATGGATCGCTATAGCAGCGACATCATTGCTAAAGGAAAAATTACAAAGACAACCGAAGTAACCGGAAAACTTTTTACGGCACGTGAGCAGGTAACGAACTATACCGTTTCTGTAAATGATACGACTACAATCCGTTCGCAGTATGTAAATGCAAACAACGAGCTTACATGGCTCGGTGGACAGGCCATGGTTCGACAACAAATCGGGAAACATTTTGTAACTGCAGGCGTTGACTATACACGAATTGAACAGGACAATCTTTCCTATACGGACCGCGGTGTAGCAAAGAATATATCACCACGAAGTCCGAACTTTGATCAGGCTAATACGGGTGTATATTTACAAACTGAGTTAAGTTTTCTGGATGACCACCTGAACGCAACGGCCGGGGTACGCTACGAGAATATTAAATACGATGTAACGGGTACGAAGCTGTTTCCGTCCCGCTCCCAGACAAGTGATGTTGTTAATCCGAGTGTTGGTCTGAACTACAATATCCTTCCTGATCTTTACCTGCACACCACTTTTGGAACCGGTTTTACAACGGTAGGCATATTTGAAATAGCCGGTTATAGTGAAACAAAAGTTGATAAGGTTAAGAATGACGGTGTCGATACCGTTGACGTTTGGATTGGTAACGCAAATCTCAAAAATCAACAAAGCGCTACGGTTGATGCTGGTATACGTTATACCAGTCAGGCGTCCGGTATATCGGCTGATGTTACCTGGTTTCATACACGTTTTGAAAACAATGTAGTATCCAGTATAACGCAGTACCCCACCGATAGAGCGGAGTCTGGCGCAGCAATCAGGAACAGGAACAGCTATGCGAATTCGAAAGGCACTACGCTGAGTGGAATCGAATTTGATCTTTCGTACGACCTGGGTATTGGATTGGATAAGTCGTATTCATTGCGCGTGTTTGCAGGCGGTGTATATATACTCAAAGCTGAAGAGATACGCGAAATATACCTGCAACCTGCTCCGCTCACCCTTGCCATGCACAACGTAGCCGATTTTACCGTGAACTATGGTGTGGGCTTTGATAACCTGAAGTGGTTCTCCACACAACTGTCGGGTCGATATGCAGGCAGGCGATACGATACCGACTGGTCGTATTACCTCAGTGCTGACAATGCATATGGCGCGGGTAATTATGCCGATGTACGTTATCCATCCTTCATGGTACTCGACTGGACAGCCAGTTTAAAACGAAAGAATCACGCTATCGTGTTAACGCTTGCCAACGTAACAGACGAAAACTATTACGAGAAACGCGGCTATAACATGATGGGTCGAAACTATATGATAAAATATATACTCAACTTCTGATAATCTCTACCCATGAATAAGAAATTACCCATAACGATTATTACGGGCTTCCTCGGAGCAGGTAAGACCACGCTGTTGCATCATATACTTAAAAATCCCGGAGAAAAACGCATCGCTGTCATTGTTAATGAATTTGGTGAAGTTGGTGTCGATGGTGAATTGTTGAAGTCAGCAGACTGCGGCTGCGAAGAAGAGGATATCGTTGAACTCAACAATGGTTGTTTATGCTGCACGGTACAGGAAGAATTTTTACCGGTGATGTTACAGCTGATGGAACGAAAGCACGAGCTTGATCACGTTGTTATTGAAACTTCCGGATTGGCATTACCTAAGCCTTTGATTCGTGCCGTGAACTGGCCAGACCTGAAACCACATGTTACAGTAGATGCTGTTATTACTGTAGTAGATGCTGTAGGACAAGCTACCGGTGAAATCTGCGATCGTGTAAAAGTACAGGCGCAGCGTGAAGCCGATGATTCACTCGATCATGAGACACCCATCGAAGAATTATTTGAAGATCAGCTTAACTGCGCAGACCTGGTAATTATATCCAAGCGTGATTTGGTGGATGATGACACCTATACCGAAATACAACAGGTTATCCGCAAGGAGTTACGAAATGAAAGTATAAAGATTGTGGCAGCGAAAAGAGGCGTAGTGGATACAACGGTATTGCTAGGCGTAAATGCTGCCGCAGAAGATGATCTCGATGCACGCTACTCGCACCATGAAGCTGAGCACGAAGCCGGTATAGATCATGAACATGATGATGGATTCACGTCAGTCATGGCAGAAGTATCGGAACGGCATACACCCGAGCAATTGGAGACGGCTCTGTTACAGCTCATAGAGAGATTTGAAATATACCGTATCAAAGGCTTTATCAACGTGCCCGGTAAGCCTATGCGCATGGTTATTCAGGGTGTAGGCGACCGCTTCGAAAAACATTTTGACAGAGCGTGGAAAGCAGAAGAGACACGTGCTACACGACTGGTAATTATTGGTCATGAGCTCGAGGAGAAAATTATACAGGACACGCTCGTGAATCTTGTAGGACATGCCGTATCAGCTTTATAAACGAAACAATAGGCATACGATAGGAGATGCATCTTATTGCAGCGATACCGGGAGGATGGAGTCCTGATCAGCAGGGTGTGATCTATATTGATCAGGCTCCTGGTGATGTTGTATTCTTATCGGCAAGTGATACCGAACTCGCTGTGTTTGCCGCTGCATTTAAAACGTTGAATGAGGAGTATACCGGACTTCCTTCACTGCGACTGTCCAATCTGGGCAATCTGAAGCAAGAGCTCACGGTTGATACCTATAGCGAAGAAGTGCTGACAAAAGCGAAACTCATTGTTGTTCGCATCCTCGGGGGGCGCAGTTACTTTGGCTACCTGGTAGAACAGATCATGGTACTGAATCGTGAACAAGGTATACCGGTTATTTTTCTTCCCGGCCACGATTCAGTCGATCATGAGTTAATGCAATGTTCATCGGTTGATACTCTCTTGTTTAATCAGCTATGGAAATATTTTCAGGCAGTAAGTATATCCAACAGTAAGGCAGCGCTGAAGCTTTTACTGAACAGATTCTTTCAGTATGAATTTACAGTAGACCAACCGTTGTCTATACCGGATATATTTTTGTTTCACCCTGCACACGGAATTCTTTCGAAAGAGAACGCTGTTGCGCAGATCGCTTCGGTAGTTATTATAGCCTATCGGGCACATTATCTTTCAGACAACCTGGAGCCTCACCGGTTTCTGTGCGATGAATTGCAACAACACCATACTTCATCGGTAATGCTGTTTGTAACCAGCTTGCGCGAAGTACACCAGGTAAATGAGTTGTATGCGTTGCTTGATTTCCTGAAGAAAAATAGTCTGCGTGTAATCATTAACACCACCGGGTTTTCTATTCGGCAATTTCAAGAGGATGACGCATTCGATTTTATATATACGAAGATCGGTGTTCCCGTTATACAGGCTATCCACGCATCATCCACCCATGATGCATGGCAGGAGGGAAGCTTCGGATTGTCGCCAACTGATATAGCGATGAACGTTGCATTGCCGGAACTGGACGGACGTATCATTACGCGCCCGGTTTCATTCAAGAAGGCTCGCNNGGTTGTAAATTTGTTACACAATTCGCACGTAACTGGATAGCATTACAGGAGAAG
The DNA here is from genome assembly GCA_002432545.1 of Flammeovirgaceae bacterium UBA5867. Classification (GTDB taxonomy): domain Bacteria; phylum Bacteroidota; class Bacteroidia; order Cytophagales; family Cyclobacteriaceae; genus Ohtaekwangia. The sequence goes on from DJFR01000151.1 coordinate 70,136, forward strand.
AAGAATAGTGATAAACGCGTTGCACTGATTCTTCCCAACTATCCGAATAAAGACAGCAGACTTGCCAACGGTGTAGGACTTGATACTCCACAGAGTACGGTTGAAATTATTCGCGCCTTGCATGACAGCGGATATACCACCGGTACGTTGATGCCCAGGTATGGTGACGAGCTCATGCAATGGATATCATCCCGGATTACCAATGAGACAGCATCGCTGCACACGCGTCCATACCAGGTTCGGATTTCATTGGATGCGTTTTATAGTATATACAATAACCTGTCGGATGTACTGAAGGATAAAGTATACGCGCAGTGGGGTGATGTTAAAGACGATCCATATTTTGATGGCGAGGGGTTTGCATTGCCGGGTATATATTCCGGTAATTTATTTGTTAGTATACAACCGTCACGCGGGTATCACCTGGATGTTCACAAGACGTATCATTCGCCTGATCTTCCGCCACCGTATTACTACTTTGCTTTTTATGCCTGGATACAACACGTATTTCAGGCAGATGCCATTGTCCATATAGGTAAACATGGAAACCTGGAATGGCTGCCGGGAAAAAGTATAGCGCCCGATGAAGCCAGTTGTTTTCCTGCTGCTATACTGGGACCTGTACCGCAGTTCTATCCGTTTATCATCAATGACCCGGGGGAAGGCTCACAGGCCAAGAGACGTACACAGGCTGTGATCATCGATCACCTCATTCCCCCCATGACACGGGCGGAAACGTATGGTGTACTCCTGCAGCTTGAAAATCTTATTGATGAATATTACGAAGCCTTTCATGCAGATACAAAACGTGCGCGTATACTGCGCGGTAATATAGAACGACTTGTTAACGAACATCACCTTCGGAAAGACCTGGATATACAGTCGGATGATGTAGATGAATTGCTGGTTAAACTCGATGGTTATTTATGTGAGATCAAGGAAGCGCAGATCCGCGATGGTCTTCACATCTTCGGACGTATGCCGGAGGGTGATCGGCTCGTTGATTTACTTGTGGCGTTACATCGCCTGCCTTCGGCTGGAGTGCCGGGTATAACACAGGCACTTGCGGCAGATATAGGTATAGCATTCGACCCGATCCAAACCAGTTATGAATTGCCATTTGATCAGACGGTGCTGGGTGTAAATTGTCGTACACAGGGCGATGTTGTGGAAGTTCTCGAATTGAAGGCTCGCGAATTGGTATTGCGTATACAGCAAAGCGATCCCGCTTTACATTTGCAGTTTCCGGCTACAGCAGGAGTATTAAACTATATTTTAAACAATACGCTTTGCAAGCTGAAAGAAACAAGACTTGAAGTTGAACATTTGCTGGAAGGATTATCCGGTAAATATATACCAGCCGGTGGTTCCGGTGCTCCCACCCGTGGACGACTGGATATATTACCAACCGGTAAAAACTTTTATTCCATTGATGTGCGCACGGTTCCAACAGAAGCTGCTTACCAGGTAGGAGCGAAAAGCGCTGAAGCCTTGGTGCAACGCTATATACAGGAACACGGTGATTACCCGGAGAGTATAGCGTTATCGGTTTGGGGAACCGCGACTATGCGTACCGGTGGTGATGATATAGCGCAGGCGCTGGCACTGATGGGGGTTCGGCCGATCTGGCAAAACGTTAACCGAAGGGTAGGCGATTTTGAAATCATACCAATGTTCCGCCTGGGCCGACCGCGTATTGATGTAACGTTACGTATATCCGGTTTTTTTCGGGATGCATTCCCTGATATAATTTCTTTATACAATGCGGTGGTCGAGAAGGTGGCTTCACTGGATGAAACCGATGAAGAGAATTTTATTCGCAAGCGCATTCGGAAAGATGAAGCGCAATGGATTGGACAGGGATATACTCCGGAGCAGTCACAACAGATGGCGATGTACCGGGTGTTTGGTTCGAAGCCGGGGGCGTATGGTGCAGGACTTCAGGCACTCATCGATGAACAGGCGTGGAACACCGCTGCTGACCTGGCGGAAGCCTATATAACGTGGAGTAGTTACGCATACGATAAACAGGCGCGCGGTATATCGGCTGTTAAACCGTTTCGCGACCGGCTGACGCATATCCAGGCCGTTGTACAAAATCAGGATAATCGAGAACACGACATTCTTGATTCTGACGATTACTACCAATTTCAGGGAGGACTTGCCAACGCGGTGCAGACGGAACGTGGCGAACAACCGGATATATACTTTGGCGATCACGCCCGCCCCGACAATCCGAAAATAAAAACGCTGAAACAGGAATTACTGAAAGTGTTTAGGTCACGGGTGGTAAATCCAAAATGGATTGAAGGTGTAAAACGTCATGGCTATAAAGGTGCATTTGAAATGGCCGCTACGCTTGACTATATGTTTGCGTATGATGCCACGACTAATCTCGTGGAAGATTTTATGTATGAAGAACTCGCGCAGTCGTACCTGTTCGATGCCGATACGCGTGCCTTTATTGAAAAGGCAAACCCGTGGGCTTTACGTGATATGAGTGAACGACTGCTCGAAGCTGTTCAGCGAGGTCTTTGGGAAAATCCTTCCGATGAGACTGTAGAGAAATTAAAAAATATATACATCAGTGTAGAAGAGTAATAAACTATATATGATTAACTACCTGCTTATAGACTCATTGTTGCTGGGTGTTCAGCATTCATTTGAGCCCGACCACATGGCAGCAGTTTCAGTGCTTGCCAGTGAAGAACGAAAGGATTCATTGCAACGATTGAAGCTCATCTGGCGGTCGTCACATTGGGCCTTAGGACATTCCTTTAGTCTCATTCTATTTGCTGTACTGGTTATTATACTAAAGTCCAACCTGTCACTGGAAGTAGCGAGTACAGTAGAATGGTTTGTAGGACCGTTGATGATTTGGCTTGGCGTTTTGGCAATACGCAGAAACTATAAATCCATTACTCCGGCAGCTCAACAGAAACCTGTATCTCAAAAATTCAGTCGTTCGTTCTGGGTAGGAATGATACACGGTTTGGCGGGAACCGGAGGAGCATGTACCGTTGCATTGACACTGGCAGCAAAAGATTCTCTCACAGCCGTATGGATCATTGTTCTGCAAAGTGCTGGCATCATTTTATCCATGTCAGCGTACGGGTATTTCTTCACATTCTCTATAAATAAATTTGCATCTCAAAAAGAGTATGTTCTGAAGATCATCAATTT
>DJFR01000043.1:0-13377 GCA_002432545.1 Flammeovirgaceae bacterium UBA5867
ACGTAGAGCGTATGCGCATATTGGGTGCGAAAGTAGTACCGGCTTTGAGCGGCAGCATGACCTTGAAAGATGCCACGAACGAAGCGTTACGCCACTGGATCAACAACCCTACCGATACGCACTATATCATTGGTTCCGTTGTAGGCCCGCATCCATACCCGGATATGGTAGCTCGCTTTCAATCCGTGATCAGTGAGGAGATAAAAAAACAATTGCAGGAAGAGATAGGCAATCCGTTTCCTGATTATGTATTTGCCTGCGTAGGCGGTGGCAGTAATGCGGCAGGTGCGTTCTATCATTTCCTGGACGATGAACATGTAAACCTGGTGGGCGTAGAAGCAGCCGGTAAAGGTGTTGATTCAGGAGAGTCAGCAGCTACAACAGCGCTTGGAAAAGTGGGTGTACTACACGGCAGTAAAATGTTGCTGATGCAGACCGATGACGGACAGGTTGTAGAGCCTCACTCTATATCCGCTGGTCTTGATTATCCCGGTATAGGTCCGATGCATGCACACTTGTTTGAGACAGGTCGCGTGAAGTTTGTAAGTGCCACCGATGATGAAGCCATGAAAGCGGGTATAGAACTGGGTAAGCTGGAGGGAATTATACCGGCTATAGAATCAGCGCATGCTCTGGCAGCATTGAGCCAGTTTGAATTTGATAAAGATGATGTTGTGATCGTTAATCTGTCAGGAAGAGGTGATAAAGATCTGGAGACCTATATCCGATGGGGTAAATATTAGTAAGTATATATTTATCCGAAGCCTTCAGTCTTAAAACATCAACCCTAGAAAAATGAAAAACAGAATAACAGAACTATTCGCTAAAAAGAAAGGAAATATTTTAAATGTATACTATACGGCTGGTTTCCCCGCTTTGAACGACACTGTTCGTATAGCTCAGGCATTGGAGAAAGCAGGCGCTGATATCATCGAGATCGGTATTCCATTTTCCGATCCGGTAGCCGATGGACCCACCATTCAGGAAAGTAACAAGATCGCACTTGATAACGGCATGACTTTACATTTGCTGCTGGAGCAGGTGAAGGAGATACGCAAAACCGTAAAGCTTCCTATTATACTCATGGGCTATATTAATCCCGTTATTCAATATGGCGTAGAGAAGTTTGCAAAAGATGCTTCGGCTCTCGGTGTGGATGGTGTTATTATACCCGATCTGCCGCTGCACGAATTTGAAGAACAGTATAAAGCGCTTTTTAAATCGCTCAACCTTTGCAATACGTTTCTGATATCGCCCACAACATCGGAAGATCGTATCCACAAGATTGATACAGCGACCGAAGGATTTATCTACGCAGTGTCAGCGTCAAGCATAACCGGTGCCAAAGGAGATTTCTCGTCCGAGCAGGTACAGTATTTTGAACGACTGCAAAATCTGAAATTGAAGAATCCGTTTCTCATCGGCTTCGGTATATCAAATAACGCTACGTTTGCCAGGGCATCGCAGTATAGTGCCGGTGCTATCGTAGGCAGTGCTTTTATAAATTTACTTCGCGAGGCAAAAGATATACCGGCCGAGATCGATGCATTCGTGAAGTCATTGAAGAAATAACCCAATCTCAATAAAAACCCAATTACTACCTAACGTCTACCCGTGCTATGATCATTCAACTAAACCCAACGATCGCACCTCCCGACAAAGAGGCTATCATTACGAAAGTAAAGAGTCTGGAGTATAAAACTACCGAAGTAAAAACACAGAAAGGATTTTACCTGGTGGCTATCGGCAAAAAAGATTTTGACATTCGCCAGCTCGGACATCTGCAAGGCATTGCAGATATACATCGCGTGTCGGATGACTATAAACTTGTATCACGCAAGTGGAAAGTTGGTCGCACGCACATCGATCTCGGTGATGGCGTGGCGATCGGTGATGGAAGTTTATCGATCATGGCCGGTCCGTGTTCTATCGAGAACGAAGAGCAGGTGCAGAAGACTATAGATCACCTGGTAAAGAACGGTGTTCGTATTATGCGAGGGGGTGTATTCAAACCCCGCAGCTCTCCGTATGCTTTCAGAGGACTCGGCATTGATGGCCTGAAGATGTGGTATACATTGGCGAAGAAAGCCGGCATCAAAATTATCAGTGAAGTAATGCAGGTAAGTCAGATTGCAGAGATGTATGACTACGTGGATGTATTCCAGGTAGGTGCGCGCAATACGCAGAATTTCAACCTGCTCGATGAACTCGGCAAGGTTGATAAAGCCGTTATGATCAAGCGTGGTATATCCGGCACGATCGAAGAGTTATTATACTCGGCCGAATATGTTTTTGCAGCCGGAAATGAAAAGCTGATACTTTGTGAGCGTGGTATACGCACCTATGAACGTGCCAGCCGAAATACACTGGATGTAAATGCTATACCCATCCTGAAAGAGAAAACACATTTGCCTGTGGTTGCTGATCCATCGCACGGTATAGGCATTCGCGAATTTGTAGAGCCGGTTGCGCTCGCAGCAGTTATGGCAGGTGCTGACGGTGTTATCTATGAAACGCACCAGGAACCCGAGAAGGCTGCATCGGATGGCCAGCAGACATTGGACTTTGAGGAGTCTGTCAACTTGATTCAACGTCTGAAGAAGACATCGGCACTCCTGCAAACCTTTTAATTATAACTATATATCTCAGTCCATACTCAGAAGCAAGTTATATACTCGCTTCTGAATATTTTTTTTGTTGCTACTTCAATAATTTATCGAGACTATTAACTGCTACAAAATGATAATTAGGACGAGCCTTGGCATAGATTGAAGTTGCCAGTTTTTTACCTTCTGCTGTTTTGATGAACTCACTATATAATGGCATCAGGAATTTTCTGCGACCGGTATTGATCAAAAATGTTTCAATTTTAGGATAGGTTTTCTGATACTGATTGCGAATAGCGATCACTCCCCAGGCTGTGATGATCTCTGAGTTACCGGAGTCGGTAAACTTGCCGAGGTTATCAAGCGCAGTCATTTGCTGCTGTGTTAATGTATCCGGGAGGTTCTTGAGGAAGTGCAGCCATTCATGTGTACTCCACTGTGTTGTTGCTGCTGTTTGTATGGTCTTGCCGGATTTCCATTGTGTTAACGTTTCATCAACTTTAGTGAAACGATCTGCCACAGGTTTAGGACAATAGGAGGGGAGGCCTTCGGTATATATCCAGTCGTTGAACAGTGTGTCGGAAAGTGCTATAGTAAATTTGGACTGATAGTAATTTTTGATGAAAGGAATGAACTCTTCGGTTGTCATTACCTTAAATGCATTCTGTGTAAAGTAATCTTTTACAAACTGATCGAACTTCTCGCGGCCCTGTTGCTCCTCAATGGTGCGCAAAAAATAGTAGCCCTTGTTATAGGCAATGGTGGTGACACCATCGTCCGGATTCCTGTCGTCCAGGTTTAGTTTCAGTTTAGTGTCGGCACCATGACCTTCATCGGTCAATGATTTTATTTCTTCTTTTACTTCCTGCAGATTTAATGAAGCGAGCATCTCGGCATAATCTTTACCATATAGTTTCTCCATAATTCGCGTTTCGAAATATACTGTAAACCCTTCATTCAGCCAGAAGTCATTCCAGTTAGCATTAGTCACCAGGTTGCCCGACCAGCTATGTGCAAGTTCATGCGCAATGAGCGATGTGAGTGAACGATCGCCTGCGAGAATAGTAGGCGTAGCAAATGTTAGTCGTGGATTCTCCATTCCACCGAATGGGAAGCTTGGCGGAAGCACCAGCACATCGTAACGTTCCCACTGATATTTACCATAGAGCTCTTCAGCACCGGCAATCATTTTTTCAAGGTCGGCAAACTCCCAGGCACACGTATCTACCAGCGAAGGTTCTGCATATATACCACTTCGATCACTGATCGGTTTGAACGCTATATCTCCAACCGATAAAGCCAGCAGGTAAGATGGTATAGGTTGCTTCATGGTAAATGTATATATACCGCTTTCGTTTTTGGTTTGCGGATTGGAAGCGCTCATTAATGCGAGCAAATCTTTCGGTACAGTGACTTCAGCATCGTAGGTGAAGCGTATACCAGGTGAATCCTGGCAGGGTACCCAGCTTCGTGCTAATATAGCCTGCGACTGTGTGAAGAGAAACGGATGTTTTTTTCCGGCTGTCTGTTGCGCATTTAACCATTGCAACGCTTCTGCATCAGGACTTGTATGATAGGTGATGGATACTTCGGTTGTGCCGGGCTTTAACATTACGGCAAGTGCTTGTCCTAAGATAGCATGCGCATCCGCCAGTCTATATTCGGTTGGTGTGTTGTTATTGAGCGTTACTTTTTCAATGGAGAGTCCTTTGGTGTCAAACGTTATCAGATCAGCGTCTGCTTTAGCCTCAATTGTCCAGGTAGCCACAGCGTTGATTATCTTCTTATCAAAATCGACAGCAGCTTTCCAGTGTAAATGTTTTACGCGGGCTTCGGCAGGTTGTGCGTATGAGTGTGGATCAGTTGGCTTCATTGCAGTTTCAGTTGTTTTTTTAGGTTGGCAAGCGATTAACAGATACACGACCAGTACATAACTTAGTTTTGTGATGATTGTAATCTTCATACCTTCGGATTTTAGAAGACAAACTACTATATTTTTCATTGAACCACTATGACCGTATACGGAATTAAAAACTGCAATACAGTAAAAACTGCGCTCGACTGGTTAAAGAAACACAACGTTGAGTTCGAGTTTCACGATTACAAAACGAAAGGTATTACTGATGCCCGATTGAAAGACTGGAGCAAGCAGGTAGGCTGGGAGAGCCTGGTAAACAAGCGTGGCACCACGTGGCGCCAACTGGATGAAGCAACACAGGCAGGCGTAAAAAATGAATCGGCTGCAGTAGCCCTTATGAAAGAAAAGACCAGCGTGATTAAACGTCCATTGATCGAGCACGATGGAAAAGTACTCGCTCTAGGTTTTGATGAACAGGAGTATAAGAAGGTGTTTAAGAAGTAATTATTCTTTTAACGAGAACATATAGTACGCGATAAATACTGTTACAGTCGATTAATAGTTGTGTTGTTTCCATATTGAATTTTTGAACTGTTGGTGTTTTGTTAAAAGGTAGTAATTTTACTACCTTTGTCTGTTATTATTTTTGATCATGTTGGCATTAATTGAACTTTTCAAACACACACACACACTCAAGAATGAAGTATTCTGAATTTCATAGAAGACTCAAGAAGAGCAAAAGCGGATGGATATATGTTGGTGCTGAGGGAAGCCACTATATCTATGTAAAAGATGGCAGACGGTATCCAGTTCCATACCATGGATCGAAAGAAATAGGTGAAGGATTGAGAAAGAAAATTATGAAGGATATGGGACTTAAGGCTCTTTGAGATATATAGAGCTATATCCAAATACAAACAAATTAGAATGAGAAAGTTAAAAGCAATTATTTCAAAAGGCCCGGATGATTTTGGAGCATGGATTGAAAATTTGCCGGGAGTTTACGGAGCAGGAGAAAATGTGGTGGAAGCGAAAGCAAATCTTGAAAAGGGATTAGCATTATATATCAAGCATAATGAAGTTCCGGCATGGTTAAAGAATGGCGAGTACAGAATTATTCATAAGTTTGATAGCCAGAGTTTCCTTAATTATTTCAAAGGCATTTTTACTAATTCTGCACTAGAGAGGATCTCAGGAATTAATCAAAGACAAATCAACCATTACGCTACAGGAAAGAAAAAGCCACGCCCCGAACAACTAAGGAGAATAGAAAAGGGGATTCACAAATTGGCAGATGAGTTGATGGCGGTCGAGCTATAAAATAATTATAGCGTTGAGATGAATTGTCTAAAACAAAAAAGCCACTTACTCGAACATCTGTAAGTGGCTGATTTTTAAGTGGGCCCAGCTGGGCACGATCCAGCGACCCCCTGATTATGAGTCAGGTGCTCTAACCAGCTGAGCTATGGGCCCAAAATTGGACTGCAAACGTAATGTTTTCTATAAGTTTTACAAAGACTAGCAGGCAAAAAAATGAAAAATCATTTAGCCTGCCGTGCTTATTCATAAAATGAAAGAGATCTGAAACGATTTTCAGACCCCTCTCTTTGAGAGTTGTTCGTGCTGACTATACCCGCGCAACCAGGTGAACATGACTGGCTTCCGCCTGCTTTCGTGCCATGGCTTCCTGGGTGGCAATCAGCTCTTCCATGTTCTGGCGCAGCTCTTCCTCCGTGGCGCGCATTTCTTCTGCCTGCTGCTGTGATGACGCCAGTAACTGTTTCATTCTTTCTGTTGTTCTTGCACTCTGTAATGCAGAAGCAACAAACTCACCAGCCTTCTCCATAAAAAGTATCTGGTGCTTCTCGAATTTTTCGAGACCTGCAATTTCTATAATGGCTTCGATCTTATCGTTGTATTTCATGGGCACGATCAGAACACAGCTTGCTGTAGCTTCGCCCATGCCTGAAGTAATATAGGTATATCCCTGCGGTAGTTTTGTTAGCATGGTAGTTTCACCCTCCAGGAAAGTCTGGCCCACCAGTCCTACACCTATATTGATCTTGCGCTCCAGGAATTTCTTTCTGTCGTACGCATGGCAGGCTGCAAGCTCCAGGTGCTCTCCCTGCTCATCATCACTCTTCAAAACAAATAATCCACCTTGCAACGCACCCATATACTTTGTCAAAAATCTCACCACCTCGTCTGCCAGTACTTTTAGGTTGTCCTGGTTATTTCGTACGGTTTCTGAAATTTTAGTGAGACCTTCGTTACTCCAAAGGCGCATTTCTTCTTCGCGCTTCAATTGCCGTAACTGATCTCTCATCTTTGTAAGTCTGCCGGCCAGGCTCGTTTCATTGATAGCTTTATTCTCTTCATTCAACGAAGCCCACTCGGTTGAATAATTGCCATCTGCGATATGTTCAATAAACTCACTCGCATGTTGCAGGTTTCGAATAGAATTCTCCACCAGTTCCTGGTGATTGTTGAAATGAATTTCGGTACCAGGATTAAATACATACTTCCGGTTATTCTCTTCGAGTTCATTCAATAATTTTTGTCGCGAGCTATTATCCGTTTTTATTTTGATGACAACGAATACGAGTGTAGGAAGTCCAATCACTAAAAGGAAAAACTGCAAGTATAAATTATTCCTCACCGCGGCCTGGTAGCTTTCTTCAGCGGCAAGACTTTTTGCTTTTTCAAATTCGATAATTTTTCCACCGATTTCATGTGTCTTTGTCCAAACGATCATGCCACGATCTTCCATCATCATTTTTCGGAATACCTCCGTGCTATCGAGATCTGCCATTCCCAACATTTTCGTATTGAAATCGACATAACCTTGGTATGTTTCCTGAAGTTCTTTTAGCCCTGATACATCGTACCCCTCTTTGATCAGTCGTTGTTCTATACTTTCGAAGTGAGGCCACAGATAATTGATGGCGTTGGTAGTGGGCACGAGCATTTCCTTGTTCTTGCTAAGACCATAGGCTCTTACCCCGAGGTCTATATTATTCAAAAACGTTATAAACTTTTCGACATCCTTTATCATGGTGTCTGCATCTGCCCGCGTAGTGTTGTTCTCAACGATGGTCTCTTTATTCTGAAACATCAGAACAATGTTTATTATCAATAACGTAGCGATAATACTGATGGAAAATATAATTATATTTTCCCGGATATACCGTTCAATGATCCTCTTCATAAAGCCTTTTCCTATCTTTTATTTATTTCTATTATTTTCTTTTTCTTGCAGATATACCCATGTATATATACTTCGCTATATATGTAGCCGGGGTATGAAAGTTTACAGGCGGTTATTGATTTTATTCTATAGCAATGTATTCTGTAGCGGTAGACTTATGTATTAAGTGCGTAATTCACACTCGGGGGTGTACAGTAGTCGTGTGCAAAAATCCAACTTTATACCAAAGGTATATTTGTGCTAATGGCGCGTACACCATCATTGTAAGGTTATGCCTGATTTCGAAAAAAGATATAGTATTTGTACGTTGGGATACAAATAGAAGCCTCGGTGGATTTACGTAGTCACCGATCAGTATATCAATCAATGCCCTTTAAAAAGATATCGGAAAAATGTTTTTTGGATCGATCTCATACCTGACCGGATTCGGTCTTGTAGTGTGAGCGCTGAAAAGGGAGAAGGGTAAATCTTGCTTTCGGTCAATGCCAGGTTCTAAAGCAAAATGGGGTAGTTGTCTTCCATAGTTACTGTTGTAAAATTGCTTACCAATAACTATGGAAGATTACTATAGTCTCATGGGAGAACATGAGACTATATTTTAAAATTATACCAGGAGCTCTTTTGCCCTGACCTGACTGCCGTCCAATGCTTCCTTTCCAAATTTTCGGAGCATGCGGTAGTGTGATGAAAGTGCTGTTGTAAATGAAACGTTTTCATGATACGGTAATCCATATTCAGCAGCAGTCTCTTTTACAATCACCGATAGAGCAGGGTAGTGTGTATGACAAACCTTTGGAAACAAATGATGTTCGATCTGCATATTAAGTCCACCACAAAAAAAGTGGGTAAAGAAACTCTTGATGCCAAAGTTCGCTGTGGTTCTCATCTGGTGAGCCGCCCATGCATCTTCCATAACTCCGGTAGTATCCGGTTCGGGAAATTCAAGACCTTCTACGATATGTGCAAGTTGAAATACTAATCCTAATACAAACCCTTTTGCCATCTGCATGCACACAAAGCCAATTATAAATTGCCACCATGTAATAGACTCGATCAGCATCAGCGGTAATACTATAACCAATCCATAGTATACTATCTTAAAGAAAAAGAGTTTGAATAGTTCGATACGCGGATGGCTTGGTGTTGCATGGCATCCGATTCTATCCTGGAAAAATTTGATATAGTCTTTTGCAAAGATCCACGCGAGACTGGCCATACCATATAGTAAAAACGCATAGTAATGTTGATAGCGTTGAATCGGCAGCGGTGATTCCTGCGGACATACACTCACAAGCCCGGGAGCAACAACAAGATCATCGTCATGTTCATGAATATTGGTAAAGGTATGGTGAACGAGGTTGTGCGATATTTTCCAGTTGTAAACATTGGCTCCTATCAAATGAAACACGGAACCTAATGCCGTATTCACAACAGAACTTCCGGAGTATGAACCGTGCAGCGCATCGTGGCAAACGTTGAAACCTATAAATGCAGAGAACATTCCGAGGCCAATCGCCATCAGAAACATGGCCCACACCGGAAAAGTATCCGAAAGAATAAGCAGATATAGACTTAATGTACCACTGAGAAAAAATGCAGTTTTAAAAATCATGAGGCCATTTGCATGTCTTGAGATACCATTGCTGGTAAAATAATGATCTGCGCGTTCTCTTACTTTGGCATAAAAACCACTATGGTCTTTACAGAATTTCACTTGTTCATTTACTTTCACAGGAGTAGGTTAGCCTTTTAAAATAGCACGGATGCTATGGATAATTCGTATAAGGTAAGACAATTTGAAACGCGAAGCATATTTTCCTGAGTCTTATTTTTAAAAAGCTTTCTATGCGGATGTTTATATTGGCTTATGTCGGTTGATAACGCGCTTTGGTAGATATTATTTTAATATCTTTAGGCTTATTCTGGCTATATAGATCTACCCCAAATCTTGACAGACAAGAATCTAAATACATTCGAGCAACTATTTCGGGAGCTGTTCAAGCCGCTCTGCAGCTTCTCGCTGAAGTATGTTGGTGATTGGGATGAAGCCAAAGGTTTGGTGCACGATGTTTTTGTCACAGTTTGGGAAAAATTTGAAACACTTCCTGCCGAAACAAACTACAAGAGTTATTTATATACCGCGGTACGCAACCGGAGTCTCAATTATATACGCGACCGTAAAAAGCATAGTATACTAGAGCATGTAAAAGAAGAGGATTTCGCGGAGGTAAATACTGCGCTTGAGACTTCCGAGCTCGAGCAACGCATTGAACTGGCCATTCAGTCGCTTCCTGAAAAATGCCGGATGGTGTTTGAACTGAATCGCATGGAAGGACTGAAGTATGCGCAAATAGCCGAGAAGATGGGCATTTCAATAAAAACAGTAGAAGCACAGATGTCTAAAGCGCTAAGCGTTTTGCGCGAGCACCTGGGTGAATTTCTGATGTTAATTTTTTTTATGTTTCAATAAGGGTAAACAACAATTAATGTGTTTTAAAAACAGAATACGTGCGTGAAGGATGATTTCAACGATAGTGTAAAAGAGCTGATAACAAAGTATCTGGCAGACGAAGCTTCTTCGGAAGAGGCGCGTGTGCTGCGTGACTGGATCGCGCAGACACCGGAGAATGAACGTCAGTACCTGGCGTACAAAAAAGTTTTTGAACTGAGTCAGCAACACTATGCCCGTAAAACTGAAGACACGCATACTGTAGATATAGACCAGGAGTGGAGTCACTTCATGAATAACGTTCGGGAAAAAGAGACGGAAGCAAAAACACGTTCGCTTGAAAAACCATCTTATAGTTCCTGGTATAAATTGGCGGCAGCTGTTTTGCTCTTTGCTGTGTCGGGGTGGATCATTACGCGATTTATTACCGCTGGTAATGATATGGTGTATCAAACCGCTTCGCGTACCATGACTGTAAAATTACCGGATGGTTCGCAGGTGATTCTCAACCGAAATTCGGAATTGTCCTATTCATCCTCCTTTGGTGATGCAGACCGAACTGTACTACTGAAAGGAGAAGCGTTTTTTGATGTAACCCCCAATCCGCAGAAACCTTTTGTTATACAGGTGAATGATGCGCAGGTAGAAGTCGTAGGAACATCGTTCAATGTACTGGCCTACGATAGTATGAGTGAAGTAGAAGTAGTGGTGCAATCCGGGGTTGTAAAACTTTCAGGACGTGATCATAAAACCGAAGTGAAACTAAAGGCCGGTGACAAAGGTATATATAGCAGGAGAACCCAAAAGCTGCGCAGCGGTGTGAATGAAGATGTAAATTTCCAGTCGTGGAATACACAGAAAATTGTATTTACAGAGAATGATCTCCGCACCGTAGTAGCTACGTTGAATAAAACATATCACGCCAATATATCCATAGCAGCAGATATACCGGCTTCGTGTGTGGTGACGGTTACATTTGATAAGCAGTCGCTGGAAGCGGTGCTGCATGTATTGGAAACTACACTCAATCTTACTCTCCGTACCAGCGGAAACCGGATCGAAATCACTGCGGCAGGATGCTAATATTTCTTCAGCAATGGCAAAAAATAGTTACGCTGAAATGGCTTGTATTGCCAACCGTATTTTTATTTCTGAATGCATCCGCACAAAACAGTTTACCCGATGTGTCGATCAGTGTTGATAGTAATGGTACGTTAGCGGAGTTACTGGAGATCATCGCGAAGAAAAGCGGCATACGTTTTTCTTACAATCCAAAAAAAATTCCGGCTGATGAAGTTACCCGGTATACAGCGGTGAATAAAACTGTTAGCGCTGTTCTGAAAGAAATATCGGAACGCTTTGGCATGAAATATACCCTGGTGGAAGGACAAGTGATTCTGAAACCCGATAAGCGGCCAGAAAGGCCCGCAGCTTCGGTATATACATTGAGTGGTACAATAAAAGATGTAAGCAACGGTGAAGCACTGATTGGTGCTTCGGTACTGATAAAAGAGCTGCAGACCGGTACCATCACCAATGCTTTCGGATTCTTTTCCATCACTATACCCAAAGGAAAATATACCGTATCGAGTTCGTTTCTCGGCTATAAAGATCATGTCACAACGGTAGACCTAAGCGCATCCATACAACAGGACATAACACTGGAAGAAGAACTGCCGGTACTGGAAGAAGTGGTGGTGAGTAATGAACTGCCTGATGTAGTACAGGAAATTACTTCGGGCAATACACACGTGCGGCCGCAGGCAATAGAAGAACGACCTGCGCTCTTTGGTGAAATGGATGTAGTGAAGTCGCTTGAATCTATACCCGGTGTAAAACTGCATGCCGATGGTTCTACTTTCTATTATGTGCGCGGTGGTAATCGCGATCAGAACCTGGTGTTGATTGATGATGCACCCATCTACAATCCGAGTCACATGCTCGGTTTATTTTCAACGATCATTCCGGATGCAGTAAACGACATGACGCTATATAAAGGCGAAATGCCTGCGTCACTGGGCGGACGTTTGTCTTCGGTGCTCGACATTCGTACGAAGAAAGGGAATGACCAAAACGTGGAAGTGTGGGGAAGCACCGGTCTGATATCAACAAAGCTTGGTGTGGAAGGTCCGTTTCGAAAAGATGTGAGTTCATTCCTGGTGTCGGCCCGTGCATCAACACTCAAGTGGCTCGTGCAGCGCGTGGATGATGATATCAGGCAATTCGACTTTTACGATTTTACATCCAAGGTAAACGTACGCATCAATCCGGGTAATCGTATTTTCTTTTCATTCTATACCGGTGCCGATAATTACTTTGATACCGACAATGGTATATCCTGGTCTAACACAGCCGGTACACTTCGTTGGAATCATTTATTCACCGATCGTTTATTTATGAACACAACACTCGCACTGGCGGGTTATGATTATTTTTTGCATTCGGATACCAAGACCAATACACGCTGGAATTCGCATATATCAAACCTCAATATAAAATCCGATTTCAGTTACTTCATCAAACCTGAAAGTGAGCTAACGTTTGGGCTAGGCATTAACGGGTATAACTTTAATCCGGGTAACCTGAAGTCTGATAGTGTGCTTGCTTTCGCTCCGGCACTCTCGGTTCGTAATTCGGTAGAGCTGGTGCTCTATGGCAATCATGAATTGAAACTGAATGAGAAGTGGGGAATAAACTATGGTGCCCGTTTTTCGCTCTGGTTTAATACGGGTGAAGCCTTTGAATATATTTTTGATGAGAACCGCGAGCCGGTCGATACACTATACTATGCAAAGGGAGATAACTACAAGCCCTATGTAAATGTAGAGCCGCGCCTTACGATTAGTTACCTGCTAAACGAGCATGCATCGATAAAGGCAAGCTATGCGCGCAATGTGCAGAATGTACACCTGATATCAAACTCCATCAGTCCGTTTACTTCGCTGGAAGTGTGGCTGCCGAGCAGCATCAATATCAAACCTCAAATAGCCAACCAGGTATCCTTAGGTTACTATAGATCGTTGACACATGCCGGTACTTCGCTTACGGCCGAAGCATTCTACAAGAAGATGGAGAACCAGATCGATTACAATGCACATGCAGAAACTTTGTTAAATCCACTGCTGGAACGTGAGCTGCGCTTTGGTACTGCTACTGCGTATGGTATCGAGTTGCTGGCCAAAAAAGATATAGGAAGGCTCCGCGGCTGGGCAGGGTATACATACTCGCGCGCGAAACGTAAGTTTGCCGATATAAA
>DJFR01000043.1:13383-35555 GCA_002432545.1 Flammeovirgaceae bacterium UBA5867
GCTCCGTTTTCATCGCCTGTAAGTTTTTACTGGTATAACGGTGAAGAGGTTCCGGTATACGGACAAAAGAATAACGATCGTCTGCCCGACTACCATCGTATGGATATGTCGGCTACATTCAAGCTGAATAAAAATCCGGAGAAGAAATTTCAGCATAGTATCTCATTCTCGGTATATAATCTGTATGGAAGAAAGAACTCTCTCTTTGTTAATTATAACAAGGTGGAAAACAGCGATGGCGAGCTCCATATACCTTCCAATTTACTGGATGGAAATCGCATAACATCGCACTCCTATATGTTTCGGTTTACACCGTCTATCGCCTATAACTTTAAATTCTTATGAGTCTGCGATATACCATACTATATTTAGTGATCTGCCTGTTACTCCCGGCATGTGAGGAGGCTACCAATTTCCCGCTTACAACTGAAAATTCAAATCTTGTAGTAGTGGAAGGTACACTCACCAACGAGAATATAAATCATCGCATTAAACTTACAAGACCATACAAAACGCAGAATCAAACTCCGGAACCGATCAGTGGTGCTGCTGTTACACTGAAAGATGAAACGTCAACGTATATACTTACCGAATCGCCTGTGGAATCAGGTGAATACTATACACCGCAGATGCGCGCGGTTACCGGCAGAGTATATACTCTTACGATTGTGTATAATGAAAAGGAGTATACTGCACGGGATAGTTCTGTTCC
Source organism: Flammeovirgaceae bacterium UBA5867 (assembly GCA_002432545.1). GTDB lineage: Bacteria > Bacteroidota > Bacteroidia > Cytophagales > Cyclobacteriaceae > Ohtaekwangia. The sequence continues at coordinate 14,096 of DJFR01000043.1, forward strand.
CGTGGAAGCGCTTGAAGCCATTCAGTATAAAAAAACAGGCGATCGGTATGAACTGGTATTCAGTCCTTCTTTGCAAGAGCCTAACTTTATAGAATATACTATCGACTGGCGCAACACAGATGCCTGCACCGGGGCATGCAGTGGCCGACTGGTATACTATGATCTGAAGACTATCGATGTGAATGAAATATATAAGCCGGATAAAGAACCTTTCCTGTTTCCGGTGGGTGCTACCATCGTTCGGAAAAAATACTCTGTAAGCACGACCTATCGAGAATTTCTGCGATCGATGCTTTCTGAAACCGAATGGCGTGGTGGTGTATTTGATGTACAGCGCGACAATGTATCTACCAACCTCAGCGAAGGTGCTGTTGGTTTCTTTGCTGTGTCTACCGTAGTGGCTGATACTACAGTGATCACGGAGTAATTACTTCTTTTATTTTCTTGAGTTGTGTGAGATGATAATTCTCTGTGATGTTCATTTTCTTTGAAAATGGCGTGTAATCGCTGTTTTTATAAAACGTAAAAAATTTTTTAAAGTGCCATAAGGGTAACGAAACAGCTGTGTGTTCTAGGTATGAAAGCAGATTAATCACTGCCCCTATATGAAACAAGAAACCAAGAACATTAAACTAAACCGTAGTAACATGAAGACCACAAAACTGATCTCTTTTGTCTTATGCATGGCAGTTTCGTTCGCCCTTTTGTTGACATCCTGCGAACCCAACCAGGATGTAACCCATGATGAGGATATACTTCCTACATCGTTTAGTGTAGATATACCAGCGTCTATCAGCAGCAGCACAGCCAATGGGAGAACTGCCAGTGATACGGTGAATGGAAATGATATATATATAAACCTCGGAACATTTATAGCAATAGGAGAGGCCTCTTCACAATTGGTAGAAGAGTTTATTGCGGGCATCCGCAGGTATAAAATCGACCGTGTAATGTCCATCACATACGTTGGTGAAGATGATAACCGTGTGAAGAACCTGGTCGTTTCATCCAATGTATCGTTTGAAGGAAAAGAGTGGGACTATCAACTCACGATTACCGATGCTGATTCAGAAGGTGAAGCTGATGGTGGTAAAGCGCTGCAAATATTCTGGAATAAAGCTACTGCTGTAAAAGGTATAGCGATCATCAAACCCTATAACTGTGATCGTATCAAAAATGCAAATGCTCCGAATGCTATGTTCCGTATAGACTATAGCGAAGCCGGTGAGCTGGGTTACGATGCACACATGGAAGTAAGCATTGCCGGTTTGCCGGTAGGCAGTCCGTTACAGCAGCCCTACGCCATCAACTCACTGCACATGTTTGCCGGCAAGAAGGGCGATGTTGTAGATGTATACGGTAACAGCAATCATCCCAATGCTATATTGCTCACGGGTAACGCAGGCTTTAACTGGGCGTTTGTTGCTTCGGGTAACGATCCTGCAAATATAGGTGTAGCCGAAGTTGGTTTACCGCCAAGCACACTGGACTCTGATGACCGCGCGGTGTTACTGAAAGAATACTCGATCAAAAATGTATTTACGAATGAGATCACGGCTGTGTGGCCGGGCATCGATCAGGACTTGCTCGCAGCATATTTATCGACTACCGCTGCTCCCGGATATTTTAGTGATGACAAAGGATTTATCTCCGGTGGTACATCGCCTGGCGCTGCGTGGGATGTGCTGGCAAAGAGACTGGATTCACTGAGCCCTTACAATCCCAAAGAGACCAGCAACCTGTCGGTTACATTCAAATAAGATTTTCCCAGGTGATCTGAACGCACAGGCAAAAGTAACGTTTAGAAAACCGAGCCTCTGGTTAACGCCAGGGGTTTTTTCATTTAGCGGCTGAATGATCCTGCGAAGTGTTTGTTAAAAGAAAAGTTGCCGGAGGATAGCCAGCTTTTCTTATTTTAGCGGTCTGTATCAAACCAACGTTTTGTGGCGCAGGACTCTTCTATTAAAAATCTCATCTTCGATCTGGGCGGTGTCATTTTAGATCTTTCAGTCGAACAAACTTTGCAATCTTTTGCAGATATATCCGGACTAAAGAAAGAGCGGGTAAAAGAATTGTTTATCTCTTCGAAAGGTTTTCTCGATTATGAGAAAGGCGAGATTGAAGATGTAGAGTTCCGTTCGTTTGTACGCGAACTATATTCTGTACAAGCGGATGATGATGCGCTGGATGCAAGCTGGAACGCGATGCTGCTCGGTATACCTCAGCAAAAGCTGGATTTGTTGCTGAGTCTCAAAGAAAAATTTAATGTATACCTGCTCAGCAATACCAACAACATACATCTGAACTATATCAACGACAAGATTATGACCCCGATGTTCGGGGAGACATCACTCGACCGCTATTTTCATAAGGCGTATTATTCGCACCGCATGAAGAAACGCAAACCGGATGCAAATATCTATGAGCAGGTATTGGATGAAAATAATCTGCACCCGCACGAGACGCTCTTCCTCGATGACAATGCCGACAATATAGCAGGAGCCAACGCACTGGGTATACGTACCGTGCATGTTGTTACACCTGATCACATAATTACGTATTTCAATGGCAAGTAACAGGCGTACAATACTTATCCAGATTGGCCTGTTCATCGTTACCTTCATTACAACCACGCTTGCCGGTGCAGAGTGGTGTTATATGAAGTCACTGTTCGTAGGAACGAAAGATGGGGGCATTGCCTTTAATACAAGCTACTCGTGGAATGATTTTGTAAGTGGAATGGAATTTTCAATCCCGTTTCTGCTGATACTAACCGTGCATGAGTTTGGCCATTACTTTACGGCTATGTATAATAAGATACGGGCTTCGTTGCCGTATTACCTTCCGTTTCCTCCCAACCCGATCTTACCTTCTATTGGTACACTCGGTGCCGTTATTCGTATTGAGGATCGTGTGCGTTCGAACCGTGAACATTTTGATATAGGTTTGGCCGGACCATTGGCGGGCTTTATCGTTGCACTTGGTATTGTGATCTATGGCTATGCTACCCTGCCACCGGCAGGGTATATATTTACCATACACCCGGAGTATAAACAGTTCGGACTGAACTATGCAGACCATGTTTATAAGACTGAGTATACGCAAGGTAAAACACTCGACTTCATGGTAGGTCCGAATTTACTGTTTACGATTTGCCAGAGTTTTGTAACCGATAAAGCGCGTGTTCCGAATCCGCATGAGATGATGCACTATCCGTTGCTGCTCGCAGGATTTATAGCACTCTTCTTTACCAGTATGAATTTACTTCCCATCGGTCAGCTCGATGGAGGACATGTAACGTATGGACTATTTGGTTCTCGCGGACATAAGATCATCGCTTCGGTATTTTTTATACTGCTAATGTTTTACTCCGGTCTGGGGCTTATACGAGTAACTACGCCTTTGGAGACGCTGTTATGGGGCGTGCCGCTGCTGATTTTATTTTACTATACATGCTTTGGTGCACTGAAGCTTCTGAAACGCGACCGCTTCATGTATGCGCTCCTGATGTTTGCTGTACAACTTATATTAAGCTGGATCTTCCCTTCGGTAGACGGTTATTCGGGCTGGTTATTGTTTGGCTTTATAGTGAGTCGCTTTGTAGGCATTGAACATCCGCCAACCGAAATACAGGAAACACTCGATCCAAAACGCGTTATACTCGGCTGGTTAACATTGCTGATCTTTATACTTTGCTTCAGCCCGACACCGTTGTTGATTGAAATACGGTAATCATATATATAGATGAATACTGGTTCTGTTTGGGGTATTGACTGATGCGGTGTTTATTTACTAATATTGAAATGTTAAAGAAGTGGAGTATCTTCGTTATCCACCGTTAGCAGTTAAGAAGTATTCAAACCGATATAATGAAGCAGATTATCACCGATAAGGAAATAAATTCATGGCAACTTTCAGAAGATGGTCCGCGACTATATTCTTCGGATGCCGTTATCGATGCCTATTTAAAGGGTAAGCAAGACGGGCTGGATGAACAGCAGAAGATCATCCAGAATATATTTGCCGGTAATTATAGTAAGTCAGGCCAGAATACAACGGAGCTCTATAGATATCTGGCTTCGGTTGGGATTAAACCCGTATCTGCTCATCTGAAATTTCACTCCTTCGTTTCGTTTGAAATTATCGTCTTGTTGTCTGAAGATGATTTTCTGAGTGAGAAAATGGACAACGTATATACCTGGTGCCGAGAATTTCAAGATAAGGTATATGAAGATTCGTATAGAGTCTGTTTCAGTTTTATCGATTTCCTGGAAGGCTTTGACTTCACTCAATTAATATCTGACGGTTTCAACGCCAGGTATAATCCTAAAAAATAATTTAATCATTTCGTTGTAGTATGAGAAAAGCGCATGCTCTTCATAATGAAGATCTATGTGACCACCTGTTGGCGAATGGTCAGTACAATGACTGGGTTGTTACTTCAGCCTTTTATTCTGCTTTGCATTTTGTGTACCATCAATTGTTTCCTCTAACTATACAGGGAACAATACATCCGGATTTCAATGCCTACTATGATTCGGAGATAAAAAATAAACGTGTAAATCTGAGTAAGCATGCAGCAACTGTAGATTTGGTTTCGAAAGAACTAAGTGCCTGCTATGGTGCTTATAAAGGACTATATGATATGTGTATGTATTCGCGGTATAATAATTATCGTACAACACCACATAAAGCTCGTGTAGCAAAAAGTAATCTGGATATAATCAAACGAAATTGCGTTAAGCAATAATTGATACCAGGCAGGTACACCTGGCAGTTATCGCTACCGCACTACAATCTTATGTGCAATAACAGAGTTTCCCTTACGGACTTTGAGTATATATAGCCCAGGAACGGTTTGCTGCAAATTTACCTTCTGCTGTTCACTGCTATACTCCTGTACGGTAAAAGGAACAGACTGTCCTGCGAGATTAATGATCTGCACCAGCTCGGTTTTACTGTCTATGTAAAACTCTCCGTTGTTCGGGTTGGGATAGGCTTGTATGGTAACAACTTCCTCCGGAATTCCCACGGGGTTGTCAACACCTTTTCCGAATAGCGGGCGTATCATCAGGCTTCCGTTTACATCCGTATTCTGATACCAGCCACCACCTACATTTACAAAAATGCGATCGGCTGTATTGTTGTTATAGTCAAGACCAATGCGTACCGAAGGCGAAGTATAACCTATATAAAATCGATTCTGCACGCGCACCGTTTCGAGAATATTAATACGCTGAAATTTATTCACCGCGTTTTGTGTCTTCAGGGTATAGCTTGATAGTGTATAGAGCGGATCGCCCGGCAAACCGTTAACATCTTCATATACCGTGAAGTTTACCAGTGGATTGCTGGTGAGCCCGAAGTCGGGAAAGTATACATCAAAGCCTGCCAGTGTATCAACGTCATCCGTTAGCATATCAAAGGCGTAAGCAAGTTTATCTGTAGTCGTGTTGAGGCGAGCAGAGAATTCGGCAGTGCCATCATCGTACGCATAGTAATCTTTCAGCCTGTATGTGGTGGTGAGTGTATCATTGATGCGGAAATCAACCGGCAGAAAACCGGGGCGTCCGCTATCGAGGTTATCACCACTGATAACTTTTACCTGCAGGTCAATATCAATCGAATCTGCATTGGGACTGAATTGCTGTGGATCACTTGTGTCAGGTATATTTTCCATGCGCACTCGTGCGCGCTCAGACGGATCCATCAACCCTCCGTTAGGACCTACACCACCGGAGCTAAAGGGAATGGTGTGATTGGTAGCTACTCCGCCCGTATAATTCCTGAACGTCATATAGGCTTCATACCCGATGGCGATTTCGACAACGGCTTTCTTCAGGTTCTTCACATCAAATTCTATACTATCGAAGGCACTTTGCTTTCTGAAATGTTCCAGTGGTACTGCGGTATATCTTCCGAAAAGTTGTGTAGGCTGCGAAGCAATCGAGCGATCCGGAAATGAAAGGCTGCTTAACGTTCTGTTCTTGTTCAGGTATATATAGTCTACATTCCACGTATCGAACGGTCCGGATTTGCGACCGAAGTTCTGAAAGCGAAACTGGAAATTTTCATGGAAGAAAAAGCGATCGCCTGTGTTCGGTATTTGTATAATAGTATCGTAGAATTCCGTGCGGCTCAGTGTAGTCTTGGGTACAATTGTCATAACGATTGCCCACGCACTGTCGCTATCTCTCATTTCCAGTTGCAGAAAGTCATTCGGATCGGGCGGTTCACCGTTGCCCTGCCACTGGTATGCAAAGCTCAGGTATACTGTATTGCGTTCAGCAACCGCTACAGCGGCTTCGCTGAGATCGATGCGGTGAGACACCAGACTATCGCGATAGCCATTGGCCAGTATATCTGCTGAGTAGGGGAGACCTTCTTCATTCAGTCCATCGAAGGTCGCTACATTTATACTCGGTGCGTTTACCCCGATGCCCTGGTTTATCCATACACTCTGGCTGTTAACCCAGATCGAATCAAGCGGAATGTTTGAGGTTGTATCATCCGGATCATCTACCGGTGTAAACGAAAAGTCATCCCAGAACGGAAGCTTCATCGGATTGATGGCTTGTGTACGTGCAGCGGGCGAAGCTATGCGCTTCTGTGTTGAATGCATCTTCCGCTGTGTGGCATCCAGTACCAGTTGCCCCAGCCCCTCCGTTGTAACGAGCAGTGAAGCTAAAAGAAGGAGTATATAGAATTTGGAAGACCCCATGGAAGAGGTCTTTTTAAGATTGTTTGTGGAGTAGCTATTAGAGTTCTTCGCCATCATCATCTGAAGGTACGGATTCGGCTTTACCTATCCATAGATCAACGACATCACCTGCCTTAATCTTTTCTCCGGCCTCTGGTATTTGTTTTATTACCACGGGTGTAATGCCAACAGTATCATCTTCCAGCGTCACTGTGCCCACATTCAGGTTGGCTCCGAGAATATACACTTTTGCATCTTCAAATTCCTGCCCCACCATGTTGTCGATGGTATAGTCGCCTTTACCACCGTCCATCACCACCAGGTCAATTATGGAACCTTTGGGTACACGCACATTAGGTTCAATGCGCGCGCCACGGTATTTCATTTCTTTCACTACATTAAAAGGACCCGGCACAAGTTCAATCTTGCCGCGCTTCAATTCATTACTGGTCAATACAGCATCGGCATTTACTACAGAACCATCAATGAGGTTCGGAACCGGAACAGTAGGGGCAGTAACATGATTGATGGTGATGAAGATCTTTCTTCCTTCCTTTACTTTGGCACCTGCATGCGGATATTGTTTCAATACCGTAAGCGGAGGATACTTGGATGAATAGGTAGAGTCGCTTACTTCATAGCGAAGATCTTTCTTTACCAGAAAATCTTCCAACTGCTCAACCTTCATGCCTTCTATGTTGGGCACGGTAATGCTTTCGCCATGGTTGGTTACGCTGGGCAGGTAGGTAAAGAAATATACAGCTACCAGTATAAGCATAATAGCCACAGCTACAACAACACTTATCAATATGCCTCCAATTGTATCGGGGGCTAATTTACCGGAGAAGAGTTTCATTTCACGTAAGGTAGTTAACAGCAAATATACGGCATCAGAATTTTAAACCGGACTGGAAACCGCGTTCAATGCGCTTACTGCGGTCGTAACGCTCTTGCGCCAGGTTGAGAAGCCGCGTTATCAGTTCAGGAAAACTAACGCCCCGCTCTTTCCACATAACAGGATACATACTGGAATTGGTAAAGCCGGGAATGCTGTTTATTTCGTTGATATAGATATTTCCTTTTTTGTCGAGGAAGAGATCGATGCGCGAGAAGTCTTCACAATGAAGTGCTTCAAATGCCTTGACCGATGCCTTGCGTATTTTTTCGGCAACGCTCTTGGTAAGCTTGGCCGGTACATCAATGCGTACTGCATTCGGGTCTACATACTTTGCATCGAAGGTATAGAACTCATAATCTTTGCTGATCACAACTTCTCCGGGATACGAAGCTTCTGCAGGGTAATTGCCGAGTACAGCACATTCGATCTCGCGGCCGGATATATACTCTTCTGCGATCATCTCGTCATCATAACGAAATGCTTCTTCAACCGCCTGCTTGAAATCATTCTTGTTCTTTACTTTCGATACACCTACGGATGAACCAAGGCTCGCAGACTTCACCATGAACGGGGTGCCTAATTGTTTGGCAATCGCGTTGAAGGTGATCTTATCTTTCTGATCGAAGCGGAACGTCATGAACTTGGTTACCGGCAGTCCGGCTTCCTTCAGCAAACGCTTCGCTACAATTTTATTCATAGCCATGGAAGACCCCAGCACACTGGTACCTACCATTGGTACATCCATCGCTTTGATCATACCTTGTATACTTCCGTCTTCACCATCCGTGCCGTGCAGTACCGGGAAAATGATATCAACCGAAAATTGTTTTCCGCTGGAGAGAATCAGGAAGCCCGGCTTTACCGGATCGAGCAACAAGGCAATGGCTTGCCCTTTGTTAATATTTTTATCGACTCCTTCCGTAAGAAACCATTTGCCGTTGGTGCTGATACCGATAGGAACAGGTTCAAACTTCTTTTTGTCAATGTATTCAAAAATGTTGCGGGCAGAATTGACCGATACACCGTGCTCTACTGAGCGACCTCCGTACAGGATGGCTACTTTCTTCTTCTTAGGCATCTACAAAAAATATTTCTTGCCGAAAGATAATGAAATGCCTGTATTGCACAGAATGAATTACGATGTTCGTTCTATACAAAACGTTCAATGCGGTAATTTTACTTTACAACCAACCGCGAAGTCCACATACCTGTGGAAGTTTTGATACGCAGAAAATATATACCGGGCTTGAATGAAGTCACCGGGATGGAGGTGGTTTCATTGAATGCCGTGTCAAAAGACAGACTCAGCACACGTTGTCCTACAGCATCGTTGATCTCGGCATATACAGCCTGTTCATCCACCAGGTATGAGATAACATTCACCTCATCTTCAGCCGGGTTGGGATATAGGCTGAACTGGCCGGGCTCTGATACCTCGATGTTGTCAAGGTATAGATTGCTGCCGTTGCCATTCGAGAAAACAAAAGCAACGCGGAAGTCAGGATCATCGCGATAAGGGCCAAGTGAAACGATGTGCCGCCTGAACAATTCGTCTGCCGAAGTAAGCTGTGAACTTTCCAGTTGCAGAAGAACAATATCAAATGCCGGAGAACACCCGGTGGAAGCACGAACGGTTAAAGCATCCAGATAGCCTGTGCGCTCCTGGTAAAATGTTTCAAAACTTAACACCGGATTTTTCGTGTTGGTCAGATTCATCACCGGACTCACAAACCATGCCTGGTCTTCGGTGTTTACATCGGCGGATGCGTTGAAATATAGGGTGCCGTTGTCATTCAGATCGGTTGCTTGCCAGTCCATTCCTTTTGTAGGATTGATGATTGTCCACGAATCGCTTAATGTACCTTCGAACGATTCGCGTAGCGGGAGAGGCTCTTCTGTATTTTTGACAACCACTGTTGTTTCAAAGGTATTGTTATAGGGGTTTACATCTATACCTCCGTTGGGTTCATCCATTTCAAACAAGAGTGTGTTCTCACCATCCTGCAGTTCAATAGCGGGTAACTCAACAGTATCTTGATCGCCTTCTTCCAATGTCTTACTGAGAAATGTTTTTTCATTGTAAGTACCGTTAACGGTATAGTTCACTACAAACGATGTGATGGTTTCAATACTGTTATTTACCTTAATCACCAGCTTTGGCGTAACGCTCGCATCACAAACTACTGGCGAAGGAGAGATTATACTTTTTATCAGCAGATCGTTGCCATCCACATTAGGCTCCAGCAACCCGGGGGAGGTGAGCAGTGATTCTCTTCGCGGACTGTTCTCCAACACGGTAGTCATGCGTGCCACCTGGTCTTCTGTGAACAGATTCATGCACGCATCAAAGGTATAGTCCATGTAGTTTTGAAACATCTTTGTTGCATTACAGGAAGCTTCCGGGTGTGTAGGACAATTATCCGTTGAATGATCCTGAGTCGGGGTGTCGTTTACATAGTCTGTACTGCTGCAACTGTTAACATCGCCCCAGATGTGACGCAGTCCCAAGAAGTGACCGATCTCATGTGTAGCGGTGCGCCCGCGATTATAATTCGAACGCAAGTTGAATGCTCCATCTTCAATCGATCCGAAAACCCGGTAGTTAAAAACAACACCATCAGTCTTCGCTAATCCTCCCTGATACGGTTCAAGCCCCGGCAGATTCGATATCGGAAATTGAGAATAACCTATGTAGTCGGTAAGATTACAAACCCAGATGTTCAGGTATTCTTCAGAGGACCAGTAGCTCAATGCTTTCAACTCCACATCATCCCCGGATGTCCACGAAGACTGTGTGCCTTTTACCCTTACAATACCATTGGTAGGAAATCCATCGGGAGTTCTTTTGGCGAGTATAAATTCAATGTTCATGCTGCCGGCAACAGACGCAAACTCAGCCGGTGTAGAACTCGCATCGCTGTTCGTACGCTGGTAGTCGGCATTCAGCACACGTATCTGCGACAGCACCTGTGCATCGGGTATATTTGTGCCGCTTCCCACAGCCTCTCCGTTGTGTATGATGTGTACCACCACCGGTATCTGGTAAGTAGATTGAATGCGACCGCCACTTCTGGCTTTACGTTCCTGTATAGCTTTGCCGAGCCACTTTTCAAATTGCGCATCATTTTCCGGAAGGTGCCGGTTGTTTCGCAGTGTATACATATAGGGCACGGCACCGCAGCGCTCCTGCGCCCAGGCATTTTGTGTATGTATAGCCACAACTACCAGCAGAACGATAAGTTTTGCCGGCACAGAAAAGGTAAAGAGGCGATTCAAAATAGTCACGTTACAAAGTCTTCCTGCTAAAAAATAATAAGGGAAATATACAAAGAGTAACCGTATCTTCTGAACGCGGTGTGAAGATTATCGGTCAATGCATGGAGAGTACTTCAGGTTGCCGGTACAATCAAAAAAAGAGAAGCCGGCATACGAGTCTTCACAGGGTTTCGTTTTTTAACATGAGTACGATTGGTGTTGTGTTGGGGAAGAGCGTTTTATTCACTAGCTTCCATAGTCACACAGACAAACCCTATATATGCTACGACACTATATTCAAAAGGAGTGGCGCTATATCTGCAAAGACAAAGTCTTCACCGTTATAAATCTCCTGGGACTAACGGTGAGTATGGCAACCTGTATGCTTATTTTATTATATGCCATCTTCGAACTCCGGTATGATCGATTCCACGAGAATGCCGAACACATCTATCGACTAACAACATCATTGTATGCTAACAACACGTTAATTGACAAGAGCGCGGTCTCACCGGTAACGGCAGCGCCTGCCATGGGTAATGAGCTTCCGGAAGCAGCGAACTACGGCCGCTTGATTTCAACGCGAAGCTGGTTTGACTGTAACATAAGTTATACTGCCAATGGTAATACGGTTGTATTTCATGAACGTAATCTATACTATGCAGATGCTTCTATACTCTCCATCTTTACATTTGTTTTTGAAAAAGGTAATCCATTAACCGCGTTGCAGGAACCTTTTTCAGCTGTGATCACATCGTCTGTCTCAAAAAAATATTTTGGCGATGCCGATGCTATCGGTAAAGTACTTCACCTGAAAGGAAGTTCTGAAGAGCACGATTATACGGTGTCGGCTGTGATACAGGATCTGCCGGAGAACTCTCACCTGGATGCTACCATTCTGTTATCGATGCATTCGCTCGAGCGGAATATTGATTTTCAGAACTTTGATGCCTATACCTATTTCGTGACAGAGCCGAACACAGATATAGCAGGCCTCCAGGCAAAGCTGGATGTTTTTAGCTTAACGTTTAAACCGGAGCAACTAACCGATAGCGATCGCATCCACCTGTCGCTGCAACCGCTAACCGATATCCATCTGAATGGCTCTCTTCAGAACGAAATGCGACCACCCGGCAATGCTACTGCTATATATTTTCTGATGGGTATTGCCTTTGTCATTCTGCTTATTGCGTGGATCAACTACATGAACATGACCTTGTCGCGGGCTATAACACGTGCGAAAGAAGTAGGAGTACGGAAAGTTTCAGGAGCAAGCCGACTCCAGTTGATCGGGCAGTTTATTGTTGAATCGGTAATTATGAATGTGCTTAGCATTATACTAGCATTCCTGCTGCTATATTCTGTGTTGCCGGTCTTTAATTCCATCACCGGTATTGATGTTCCGTACCAGCATGTGTTTATCATGTTGGCAAGTCCAACGGGTATAGCTATTGTACTTGTATTGGGTGGCGGTATACTTTTGTTCAGTATATATCCTGCGAAAGCTATAGCCTCCTATAATCCTGTTATGGTGCTGAAAGGGAAAATCTCCGGAAGGCGTGACGGGATCGTATTGCGCAAGGCACTGGTGGTGTTTCAGTTTACGTGTGCTACGGCACTTGCTATGGCTGTGCTTATTTTCTATGAGCAATTCAATTTTTTACAAGACCAGGATATAGGCATTGATATTGACCGAACGATTGTCGTAAAGACTCCCGCTATGATGGATTCATCGTACCAAAGGCGTATGGCTACGTTCAAAACAACGCTTCAGCAACAGGCGGTGATTCATACCATTACAAGTTCCAGCGCGGTGCCGGGTGAGATTATCGATTGGACAGGAGTGATCCGAAAAGATGGTGATGAACGCCCATTGAATTTTTCAATTAATGTAGTAGACGAGGATTTTATAGTCGCCTATAAATTACGATTGCTGGCGGGCAGAAATTTTGTATTGGCAGATTACCCGATCGGTAATTTTGGCGATAAGGTTGAACCGGTAATGCTTAACAAAACGGCTGTGGTGCAATTGGGTTTTGAAAATATAACACACAGCATAGGTTCGTTTATATACTGGAATGATGAGAAGTGTGAAGTGATTGGCGTTGTGGATGATTACCACCAGCAATCGCTGAAGCGTACTATATCTCCGGTACTTTTTACCGCAAACCATGGGCCCTCGCTATCGCTGAAATTGCAGCGTAATGATTCGTTGAGTGTGGCGCATGCAACACAAACTATAGCGCATTACTGGAAACAGTTTTTTCCCGACAGTCCGTTTGAATATAGGGTACTGGATGAATTTTATAACCAGCAATATATATCCGACCAACGGATTGCAAAGCTTTTTCAATTTTTCTGTATGCTGGCTATTCTAATTTCAGCGTTGGGTTTATTCGGACTTGCATCATTTGCGGTGAGACAGCGAGTAAAAGAAGTGGGTATACGCAAGGTGCTGGGAGCTTCGCGTATAAACCTCGTTGCGTTATTAAACCGGGAATTTATAATACTCACAGGTATTGCTTCCGGGTTGGCCATACCAGTTGCCTATATAGGTATAACAAAATGGCTTGATGGTTTTGCCTATCATATTGATTTGCAAGCCTGGCACGCGATTATCCCGATTGCATTTGTATCGGTTATTGCGCTCGTGGTGATCAGCATCCATACCCTAAAGGCTGCGGGCGGCAATCCGGTAGAGACGTTGAAACATGAATAATGCCTTCGTTATATAGTATATCTGGTAAAATATAAATGGGATTGACGTTCATCAATCCCATTTACGTTTAGCTTAAATCCGGCTCAAGCTATTTTTTTGATTTCGACTTGAGTGCCCAGGTGACGCGACCTACCTGCAGTCCTTCGTACGCCTGGCCTATAGCAAGGTGATGCATTCCGTTTTCATAACCTTTACCTCCCGATACTATAAACTGACATTTATACTTGGCTTCTCTCGGAAGAACCAGGTTGCACAGTTTAATTTTCCGGAGATGTGGCAACAGAACTCGCGCTGTTTTTCTCTTCTTGTCAATTTTCAGTTCAATGCCCCGCAGGTTCATGAAGGCAAATAAATTCAGCGGAACTTCGAGCCACAGCTGTGCGTCTTTCGGTAATGCACGGACTAATTCTATATCAAAGACTCTGCGTTTATCCGGTGCACCGGTAATGTGAAATTGCAGTGCTGCGTTCGGATCGCTCGGGTCTACATCCACAACGTTAAAGTTTCGCCAGGTAACATTGTTATAGTTACGAATGAAGTTGGTGAAATCATTCCAGTCAAAATTAGCGGGGGCTGGTATAGGCGGTGCTGCATCCTGTGGATGGTTCAGTATACCTACAAAACAATAGTGTCCTTCGGCTGGTATATCTGCGGCAGGCCATGTAACAGCATCGGTAACAACCATGGTATCGCCCACCGGTACATTTACCGGGTTGGAAGTACCAATGAGATGCCACATGTTCGGAGTTACCAGTGTTGCCACTTCGCTCCAATATACTGTGGAGGTAACACCGTTGGCTGCACTGCCGCCCCTGTTTTTAATTCGGGCATATATATAGTTGTCTTGCCCGAACTCAACCGTATAGCCCAGTGTGCTGGAGTTCTCTGTTCCGCTACCTTCACCAAATGCTGCGGTCGGGTTGGGCACCAGGGCAGGGGTAACAATAATATCAGGACTTGCGCTGATGGCACCGGCACTGGGTACGGTACCGATATCACCAACATAATCGCGCATATATACATCGGCTGTTATCTCCAGCGTTTGTTCTATGATGGCACGAAGGTTTGGCATGATACCAATGTTGCCCGCAACGCCACCACCTTGTGGAGTGCCAGTAGCCGGGTCAGACAGAAGCGAGCGCATTTGCAACGGAGAGAGTAGCGTTAAGGCGGTAGCTTTATACATACCTTGCAAGGTTAGCGCAGCACCAACAATTATAGGTGAAGCTCCGCTGGTGCCCCCGAAGCTGCTGGTATAATCATCGTTTAATGTAGCGGTGCCATCACCGCCTAATGATATATTCGAGCCGCGGTTGCTATAGCCGGCTGTAACTATATCTTCGCCCCATGCATAGCAGTCGATGCGTGTACCGAAGTTGGAGAAGCCTGCGCGATCGTGTGGTGTTGTCGATACGGAAGCTCCTACCATTATAGCACCGGAGTCGCGGAAATGTATACTGCTTCGGTTTAATATAGTCAGGCCCGATCCGTTTACCCATGCATCCAGGTTTTCATTTCCATTGCCCGCTGCTTCCACTACAATGATGCCGTTGGCTACTGCCAGACGTATAGCATCAAAGTCGGCACTATCTGTTTCGGTAGGCAGGAACGATCGCTGTACTTCCAGCAACAATACATCTCCCGCATTCATGTTGGTAATGGCTGATACAATGGCATCGGCTACGTGCAGCGCTGTATTTGAAGCAGCTTCATAATGTGAAACCATTCGCACATAACTTACCGAAGGTGCTATACCTATTACACCGCGTGTATTGTCAACGCCAATAATTTCTCCGAGTACAGCTGTGCCGTGATCGCCAATATAGGTTCCCACACCATGACGGTTGTCGTTGAACACGAGTGTCGGGCCGGCAGCGGTGAGGTCTTCATGTCCGGGTATCCATCCTTGTTCAAGATCTACCAACCCTACACCTACACCGGCACTGTTCGGTTGTGTCCACGCCCAGCGCGCATC
This sequence comes from Flammeovirgaceae bacterium UBA5867, assembly GCA_002432545.1. Lineage (GTDB taxonomy): Bacteria > Bacteroidota > Bacteroidia > Cytophagales > Cyclobacteriaceae > Ohtaekwangia. Next base: position 29,643 of record DJFR01000043.1, read on the forward strand.
GATACCATCGGGTGCAGCATCCACGTATCCCTGTTGTGCTGCGAGTACATCATCGGCCGGATTTACAAGCGGATCCGTAACTGACATTTCTTTATAGGCCATTTCTACTTCGTGTGCTTCCTGGAACATGCGGATCAATTCATCCGGGTTTCCATCGTAATGACGATAGTCCAGTCGCCAGTAATTTGACAAACTGTTCACAGGTGGCAGCTCGGATTGCTGTGCTTTGGTTTCAAGTTCTTTCAGCTGTGCTACAGAAACACTTTTTATACTTCTGCGAAATGATTTGGGTGGATATTTCTCAAGGATGTTTGATACTCTGTCCATTTGATTTTTGCGGGCAAACTCTTTCAGGTTGTCGCCTTCGAGGTAGGAAAACTGATCAGATAACCTGACAATGACAAAACCACTGAATGGTTTTACTTTTTCGGCATGATTAAAACTTCGTTTTGTGTTTCGCCTTTGATCTAAAGTGAAACAGCGAGGGTTTTGATGGTTGTACATACTGGAAAATTTTTAGTGAACTGGGAAAAGTTTACAATGCCACAAATAGCGGTCAACGGATAAAATGTATACAATGACTTTTGCGGACGTAAATTGATTTCCTATTCCTATGGGATGGAATAGTATAAGAAGAGCAGGGCGACAAAAACGCTGCATCTTTTTACTTTGTGAAGGGCTGCAGCGCGTTCTGTTATCAAAGATAATAATTCAGCAACCGATCTGTACCCGAATGGTATATTAATTTTAGGTGATGGTACATGTATTACTGTAGTGTGTTACACCATGTAAAGCATACTGTTGTGCCAGGATATATATAGGGCGATCGTGTTAGTTGCTGTCTGCTATATATAGCTTCTCTTCAAGAAGTGTATGTGCCATCCATAATAAAACTAACGATGCGTGTTGCCAAACAATGAGAATTGTTCTTAAATTAAACACCATTAAAAATATATACTATGGGATTATTTTCAGCAATACTTGGTAATGCCGGAGCAGTAGGCAAAGAAGAACTTATAAAAGATTTTGGAAAACTCCTGATCGAAGGTGAAGAGATCGAGTTAGGCTTTAAGCTGCTTCGCGATACATTTATCTTTACCTCCAAACGACTTATACTTGTAGATAAGCAGGGAATAACCGGAAGTAAGACGGAGTATATGTCTGTAGCGTATAAGAATGTCTCCCGGTTTAGTGTTGAGACGGCAGGGACCTTCGACCTGGATGCTGAATTAAAAATCTGGATTTCCAGCGAAGTAAATCCCAGTATAACAAAGAAGTTTAATAAATCTGTGAATGTATACGATGTGCAAAATGTACTTGCCCATCATGTATTGAAGTGAGTACTAAATATCAGTAGTTCACAACTAATAACTCACAGCTGGTTTAGTTCGCGATGGGAGTCAGGTTGATCACTTCGATTCCCTTCACTTCCGGCACATCGCGTTTAATGGCGGCTTCCACACCCGCTTTAAAAGTCATGGTAGACATGCGACAGTTGCCACATGCGCCAACAAACTCAAGCTTTACAACGTGCTCGGGTGTAACCTCATTGATTTTTACGTTACCACCATCTGCCTCCAGGTAGGGGCGGATGGAGTTCAGTGAAGTTTCAATTTTCTGGGTTAGTTCTTCAAGCGTATTCATCCGGTATATATGTTATGCTGCCTTTCGCTCTGCTAAGGTAGCTATTCTCAATTGATTTTTTACTTCACAGTTGTTACCAGCGTTGGCTTCTGCGCATTTCGAATGGCGATTTGTCGCGCCATAGACTTTGCCAGTTCTTTAAAAGCCTCAGCCGTAGGTCCTTCTTTCAGCGCGGCCGGTAATCCGCTATCGCCACTCTCGCGAATGCCCTGCACCAATGGTATCTGCCCTAAAAATGGTACGCCATGCTTTTCGGATAAGTTCTTGCCTCCGTCTTTTCCAAATATATAGTATTTGTTATCGGGTAATTCTTCCGGAGTGAAGTATGCCATATTTTCAACAACACCCAGTATAGGTACATTGATCTGTGGCTGCAGAAACATATGCATGCCTTTGTTGGCATCGGCCAGCGCTACTTTTTGTGGTGTGGTAACAATCACAGCGCCAGTAACCGGCACCGTCTGCACCATGGTTAAATGTATATCGCTCGTACCGGGAGGCAGGTCTATCAAAAGATAATCAAGTTCACCCCAGTCAGCATCGCTGAAGAATTGCTTCAATGCTGAACTTGCCATCGGTCCGCGCCATATTACTGCGCTATCCGGAGGAGCAAGAAATCCGATTGAGATCAGCTTGACACCATATTGTTCGATTGGTATAATAATGTTCCGGCCATTTACCTGCTTTACCATCGGCTGCTCATATTCACAGTTGAACATTACCGGTATAGAGGGTCCATATACATCAGCATCAATCAATCCTACTTTNNCCACCTTTACCCGAAGCAATCGCTACAATATTTTTTACACCCGGCAACAGCGGAGCATTATCGCGAAGCGTAGTAACGGAAGAGGTCATGAAAATATCGATCTCAACGTCAGAGCCCACAACACGCTCAACAGCATCTTCACAATCCTGGCGGATCTTGTCTTTTAACGGGCAGGCCGGTGTGGTTAACACTACCGTGAAGCTCACTTTTTTCGGCTCCACCTTCACATCTTTAATCATGTTCAGTGTTACCAGGTCGCGTTTCAGGTCAGGATCTTCTACTGTAGAAAGAGCTTTGAGGATGTCGGTTGATGTAATCATTTCAAAATGTCAAATTTCAGATAGCGGATTAAAGTTCCTGCAATTCCATTTATTCAGATTATTCGAACCAAAATCAGGAAATCCGCCTCAAAAACGGGCGCAATTTAGATCGAAACTCCCACAACTCAATAGCCTTTAATACATTGTGGTGTACACCCTCAAATGATGCAATAATCTGTTCGCTTCGGGCTATTGACTATGGAGGATTCAAGTATCTTTGCCCACAGCCCAAGCTGTTTAGTGAAGAATGATTTCCCGCGAAACAATAGATGAAGTAAGGAGCCGCGTTGACATTGTTGATGTGATAGGCGATTTTGTGACGCTGAAACGCAGTGGTCAGAATTACAAAGCTTTAAGTCCGTTTACAAACGAAAAGACGGCTTCGTTTTACGTTGTTCCTGCCAAAGGTATTTTTAAAGATTTCAGCAGTGGCAAAGGTGGCGACAGCATCACGTTTGTGATGGAGCACGAGGGCATGAGCTACATTGAAGCCATTCGCTACCTCGGCAAAAAATATGGTGTCGACCTAAAGGAAGAAGCTCGTTCATCTGAAGAGATCTACCAGCAAAGCGATCGCGATCGGCTCTATGCGCTGATGAACTATGCGAAGGATTATTACAAAGAATCGCTTACCCAATCGGAGGAAGGACAGAGCATCGGCTTAAGTTATTTTCGCGAGCGCGGTTTCAACGATCGTACTCTTGAAAAGTTTGAGCTCGGCTATAGTTTTAACGAGTGGGATCACCTCAGCAAAAAAGCACTGGGCATTGGCTATACCGAAGAGTTGCTGGAGAAAGCCGGTCTCATCATCAAGAAAGAAGGCGGAAGATTTTATGATCGCTTTCGCGGAAGAGTAATTTTCCCGGTACATAATCTTTCCGGAAAAGTTATAGCGTTTGGTGCGCGCATTCTTACCAAAGACAAAGATCAGCCCAAGTATATAAATTCTCCTGAAACCGAAATATACCACAAGAGCAATGTGCTCTATGGAATGTTTCAGGCGAAGAATGCCATTCGCAGAGAAGATTTCTGTTACATTGTAGAAGGCTATACCGATGTGATGTCCATGCATCAGTCGGATGTAGATAACGTGGTAGCTTCTTCCGGTACAGCCTTTACCGAAGAGCAGATCAAACTCATCAGGCGATTTACAGAAAATGTAACGGTACTTTTCGATGGCGATGCTGCCGGTATAAAAGCTGCATTGCGGGGTATAGATCTCGTATTGAAAGGTGGCCTGAACGTGCGCGTGGTGTTGTTGCCCGATGGCGATGACCCGGACAGCTTCTCCAAGAAAATGGGGAGCACCGAGTTCAAGCAATACCTGAAAGATCACACCAAAGATTTTATATCCTTCAAGATCGATCTGCTCGCCGCAGAGTCTGGTCATGACCCGATCAAGAAGGCGGAAGCAATACGCGAGATTGTTACGAGTATATCGCTGATCCCGGATCCCATCAAGCGCTCAGTATATATCCAGGAGACAGGCCAGCTACTCAAGATCCAGGAAACTGTTCTGCTCACCGAGCTCAACAAAATACTGATTGGTGAGCGGCAGAAGGATCAACAGGAGAAAACGCGTACCAATAACCGGGCACCCGTTGCAGATATACTGCCAGACGTGGCAACCGGTTCCAAACTTGATACGTCTGGTATGGTGCAGGTACAGGAGCGCGAAACCATTCGCCTGCTGCTTAACTATGCCGAAAATGCGTATGACGACAAGCGTCTCATTGATTTTATGATGGCCGAATTGGAAGACGTTGAGTTTGTAAACCCGGTATATAAAGAAATTTACCTGGTGTTTCGCGAAGGAGCAGAGCGGGGCGAAGTACGTGATCCTTTGTATTTCATGGAGCATGGTTCAACCACGGCACGAAATATGGTTGCAGAGCTTACTACTTCGCGCTATGAAACCAGCAAGTCGTGGGGAGAAGAATTTCAAATATACTTTCCGCACGAGCGCGAAATATTGCACGATGTAGCTTATACCAACGTACTGCGGTTGAAATTCCGGATGATACAGAAACTGATGGAGGAAAATCTGCAGCAGATGAAGGTGGCCGTTGCCGAAGAAGACCTTGAAAGACATTTTACCATACACGAGCAGTTGAAAGGTGCTGAAAAAGAACTCGCTGTAATGCTGGGAATTGTAGTAGCCAAGTGATTCTTTTGGAACAGACCGGCAAAAGTGTTTGTTAGAAGAGCAAGTAAAGTATACGGTGTGCACTTCTGCCACCTGAAGAAGAAGGTTCTGAATTTTCTTTGCTGAAAAGATATTCAGGGTAAATATGTAGAACAGGAACTACTGAACATGGACGAAATAAAGCTAAACACGATCGAAGAAGCCCTTGAGGAGATCAAGAACGGAAAAGTAATTATTGTGGTGGATGATGAAGACCGTGAAAATGAGGGCGACTTTATAATTGCAGCCCGCCATACAACTCCGGAAGTGATCAACTTTATGAGCAAAGAAGGCAGGGGACTGATTTGCGCCGCCATTACCGACGAACGTTGCAATGAACTGAAGTTGGAACCAATGGTTTCGTCCAACACTTCGCTCCACGAAACAGCTTTTACCATTTCAGTTGACCTCACCGGGCCGGGCACGGGCACAGGTATTTCTGCCCAGGACAGGGCCAAAACCGTGCAGGCACTTATTAATAAAGATACCAAGCCCGAAGACTTAGCTCGCCCGGGGCATATTTTTCCTCTTCGTGCAAAGCCAGGTGGCGTATTGCGCCGAAGCGGACACACTGAAGCTACCATTGATCTTGCCCGTTTAGCCGGGTGTGAACCAGCCGGTGTGTTGGTTGAAATTATGAATGAAGATGGAACTATGGCCCGCCTTCCACAATTGGAAGTCATCGCAGAAAAATTCAATTTGAAAATCATTTCTATAAAAGATCTTATTGAATACAGGTTAAAAACCGATTCACTCATCGAAGAAATTGTACGGGTTGATATGCCAACAGCTTACGGACATTTTAAACTGATTGCTTTTCGTGAAAAGGAAACAAAGCAGGAACATCTTGCTTTAATAAAAGGAACCTGGGAAAATGATGAACCTGTGTTGGTACGTGTACACTCATCTTGTTTTACCGGCGATATTCTTGGTTCGCTCCGTTGCGATTGTGGCGATCAACTCCACAGCGCCATGCAGATGGTGGAAAAAGAAGG
>DJFR01000025.1:0-17380 GCA_002432545.1 Flammeovirgaceae bacterium UBA5867
ATTGACGGACTTACTGCCTTGAATACTACGCTTACCCCAATGACAATAAACGGGGAGAAGTATATTAGTGCTTCCTCTGCTGGATCCGGCTCTGGTATTTTTCCTATAGGTAATGCTATCGATGTTGTTCCCGGAGAAAAGTACCTGATCAGGGTTAAAGGTTACAGAAGTGACTACAACGTAGCGATCATGGTCAGACGTAATAATTCAACGATAACGTATGGTAGTTATTTGCCTGCGTTAGTTGCAAACGAGTCGTGGATAGAGCNNAACAACACTTGAAGTCGGGATAGGATGGAATTCTCCCACAGGTACGGCTCATCTATTTTTGAATGCATTTGAGTTAATCAAGTTGGAAAGTACGGCTCAGGAGTATCAATATAATTTGAAGGATCATTTAGGTAACGTACGATTGACTTTCACCACAAAACAAGATATAGAAAGCAACACGGCGACACTGGAAGACGAAAATGCGGAGGAAGAGGAAGGACAATTTTTACGATACGCCAACGCACGTATTGTAAATCATTATTTGTTCGACCGCACCAAAGGTTCAAAGCCAACTCAGGTTGACGGTGGTGCGCAACGATTAAGCGGACAGGCTAATGANNTATATGGCTTGGCAAAATCGTTGAGTGTAATGCCGGGTGATGTTATAAACATGAAAGTATATGCTAAGTATATAGATCCCAATGAATCAAACCGTACTGCGGCCTTGAATACACTTATCATGCAGATTGCCGCTGGTACAGCACCGGGGGCTACCGTAGTGGATGGAGGTAATTATGCCGCAAGCACAAGTTCGTTCCCATTCCCTGCCGATGCCACACAAAATACATCGAGCAGCAGTGAGGCAAGCCCAAAAGCATTCTTGAGTTGGTTGGTATATGATCGTAATTATACTTTGATACCATCGAAGAGTGGCTTTAGACAGATGAGTTCTATTGCTAAAGAGGATGGTAGTGATGTAGCGCATGAGTTGTTATCTGGTAATGTTACGATCACTGAGCCAGGTTATATATATGTATTCCTATCAAATGAACAGGGCACAAATCCTTATGAAGTATATTTTGATGATTTTATGGTAGAGCAGGTTAAATCACCTGTTATACAAACTCAGGATTATTATCCTTTTGGACGAGAATTCAATAGTAATCAGAGAGAAAATAGTTTATCGCAGAATTATAAATACAACGGCAAAGAGGATCAAACATCGCTTGGTCTAGGTTGGTTGGATTATGGTGCACGAAAGTATATGCCAGAGATCGGTAGGTGGCAAGCGATTGACTATATGTCAGAAAAGTATAATTCACATAGTCCATATACATACGTTCTGAATAATCCTATAGCACTCGTAGACCCTGACGGAAATGATGTTTATTTGATTGTTTATTACACAAAATCAGGCGAAATTGGACATGTGTCTATAGCTTTTGACAATTATAGAACGGAGAAGAAGAAAGATAAAAATGGCGAGACTCAGACTAGTCAGGTAAAGGATGGAACAGTAACTGTTTACAGTTTTACAGGAAGTGGCAGTCCGCAAAATCCTGATCGAGATGTTGAAGGAACCCTCCGTAAATTTGAAAATGTCAAGATCAAAGATTTAAAGCGCTTCCCTCACGAACGGAATGCACCTGATGCACTTATCCAAGTATACGCTACTCCATACATTACCCAGGCGATTGAGCAGGAAAATGCCAGATTGTATGAACAGTGCGAACAAGGAAGCGGAATGACGTATAACGCAGAAAAGTTCAATTGCAGTGATTTTGCAAAAGCCTCCTTAAATAGAATTCCAGGCTTTATGTATTTGAATGGGACCGAAAAGGTGAATGCTGCACCAAATCCATATAGAGCTGTGCGGTATGATGCTAATGTGACGACTCCTAATTTCTTGTTCAGTAATCTTAAAAAAGTTATCCAGGCTGGTACACCGAGGGGGGCCGTCTTAAAAGAAAACCATATGCCTAATAAGGATTATGTGAATGCTTATTCGAATAATATAATTAAGGATGAATCTCCGAACGAGTAAACCACGCCTAGCCGCTGCCATCCTTGTCGTTTTGATAGCGTGCTCGAAATGCAATAACAAACCGGTTATTGATGAAAGTCCTGTGGCCATTACCCATAAACTTATAAAGTCTTTTGTTATATCTGACACCACTTTGTTCTATGCTGCAGTTGATATAGACAGCTTGGTTGATCATATGAATAAAAAGGTTTGGCAGAAAAGGTATGATCTTTACTCTGTACGCCGTATTCTTTTTTTTAAATGTGGACCTTTTAAACTATCTGAAGGACAATTGGAAGCTGCGAAAAATCATCCCTTCCCATTTTCTCACTTCGAACTTAGCCAAATAAAAAGCAATGAAGGAGTTATTCATGCTACTGTCGTTTGGGAAGAAATATATTACCAAAAATATAACGAGAAGTATCGCGATCCACTAAAAAGCCTATTCATTACGCTATACGAAAAGCAGCAGGGAGTTTGGAAGATCAAAGCCATCGATTTCCCTAGTGATTCATGTCAGTGAGATAAAAGAACGTAAGCTGAATCACGCTGAAAATTGCGTAGATGTTCTAATGATAATGGTGGTAAATCTATAGGCATAGAAGAACGTGTAGTATTTCAGTTCTTCGTATACCAAGAAACCTTTGTTGACCTGATGAATATGTCTGTCTTCTGTCCTTTAATTACCTCTACATCCACACCACCTTCTGCTCCGCCTCGTGTTCCTGTCCAAGTATATCTCTATATAACTCCGGTCGTCTAGCTTTGATATACCTGTGGCCACCTGCTTGGGCAAGTTTTTCTGGCGTTAGTGTGGCAATTACAAAATCATCACCGAGGGTGCGACATTCTGCGAGTATATCTCCGAACGGATCGATGATCATCGAGCATCCGTTTTTGAGTTGGTCATCGTCCATGCCAATGGGGTTTGAAAATATAGCATAGATGGCATTGTCGTATGCACGTGCCGGTAGCCACTTCATCAGCCAGCCGCGGCCTTTCATGCCATCGAACTCCAGGCGTAAGGATGTCGGGTCTGCTTCTCGGTTCTTCCATAAAGCCGGATCAACAAAGCCTGCTCCCGGGCGTGTTGATGGTGTGCACATGGTTACGTGCGGCATGAATATAACGTTGGCACCGAGCAGGGTAGTGGCACGCACATTTTCGATGATGTTGTTATCGTAACAGATGAGTATACCGAATTTCCATCCGTATAGTTCGAAGACACAATATTGGTCGCCCGGTGTTAAATGTGGATTAATGAAGGGATGTAGCTTTCTATACTTTGCTATCAAGCCATCTTTCGTTACACATATATAGGCTTTGTATAATCTATCATCACTGTCTTTTTCGAAGAGGCCCGCGAGTATGGCGATATTATTTTTGCGAGCCAGTGCTATGAGTTTGTTTGTGCTCTCGCCATCCGGTATATATTCGGCAAGGTCAAGCATCTGTTGCTTGTTGAGATGGCGTGCAAAGGTATAGCCGGTAATGGAACATTCATGGAACGCAATCATGTGTGCCCCCTGTGCAGCCGCTTGTTGGGACAATCGATCTATTGTTGATAAGTTATAGGCTTTATCACCACTTCTGTTTTCAAACTGAGCGGAGGCAATTTTTATATTCTGCATGCGTGTGGGTTGTTTTTGCAGTTAACGTAGCCTGCAGGTTTATGGCTGCGATTTGTATATAAAAGTATAGAAAAAATGGACAGTAGGTGGAGTGTCTCAATTAGTGATGGCGCTATAACGTTTTACCCTGGGTTGGTGATTTGCGCTTTTGTTATTATTAAATGAGAATTTTGCCCGTAGCGCAAAGAGCAAGAGAAATATAGTTGTATAGTGCATTTACGCTATACAACTATATCAATAATGTAACTTATAACGCTTAGTGTTGTTTTGAATTGAGATACGAATTCACATTCTGCCGGCTGATAATCTCTAATGGGAATAAGTAAGACGGTGTTGCCTGCTTTTTAAACAACAGGTGATTGGACAATTGGCTGATGCCCACAAACGCCTGACGCTTTGAATTCTGGTTGATCAGAAAATCGATGATACCATTGTTGAGATAGTGCAGGTTTTCTTCCAGGAGATCGTATGCGACCAGACGAACTCCGTTCTTTCCCTTTTTCTCCAACAACTTGGACACTGTGTAGGCTCCTTTCGAGGTTGTTACCAGGATACCTTTGAGAGATGATTCGTTCAGTAAGTCTGAAAGTTCTTTCTCCAGTGTTGACTCATGTGTATAGTTCAAATCACGACTCAATACATTATAGCTATGGCCGTTGTTCTGTTCGATGAAATAATCCTTGAAGCCTTTTTCCTTTTCATTCAAGTGCGTGGAGTTGTGAATGTCATCGTATATATGAAGAATAGCATAGGTGCCATTCTCTTTCTCGTTGAGGTGCAACAACTCAGCCCCTACACGCCCGCTTTGATAGAGATCTTGCCCGACAAAACTTAAAGGCCCGGCTTTCTCAATATTATTGTTAACCAACACAAATGGAATATTCTTTTCCTTGCAGGTATTAATAAAGTGCAGCGCCTCATTATAAAATATAGGAGCCATGAGTACGCCATCCGGATTGCTTTCGCAAACTGTCTCAGCAAGTGTTATGAACGATTCCTTATCATATAGGTCGAAGTACAAGGTTTGTAGCTGAACACCATACTGTGTCCATTCTTCTTTTGCCTGTTTGATACCTTCTATAGACTGGTTCCAGTACTCGTCTTGCTCTGGATTAGGCATAAGGGCTGCGATCTTGTAGGTTTTATTAGAGCCCAGCGTTTTGGCAATAAGATTGGGTTTGTAACCAGTCTTTTCAAGAATGGCCATCACCTTGCTATATGATTCTTTGGCGACCTCTCCGCGGTTGTGGATGACCCGATCGACTGTTCCAACTGATACCTGGGCCATCTGCGCGATGTCTTTGATTCTGATTTTCTTGTCCATTGGTGCTAATGTTAAGGGATATTTCGGAGGTAAAAAACATCTTTTTTAGGTACGGTTACCCTGTTTTGATCCTTTGTATATACCCCTTTGTACGTTATATGTTGATATTTCGTTTGCGTACACGTTTTCCCCGTGCGCGGAAACGAAGTTATGTTTTTCTTGGAGTTTAACAAATACCTTCCTACCTTTTGGTCGGAAATTCATTTTTCGATAGAATATTCTGTTGATTGTGTGGTTTCTAAAATTTTAATCTCTAACCCAAATTTTCATGAAGAAACGTTTACAATTCCTGTCAGTCGTGTTTACACTGGCGGCATTGACTGCTTACGGGCAGACAGTGAAAGGCCGGGTCACGGCAGCCCAAGACAACTCCGCTCTTCCCGGAGTGTCTGTAGTTCTGAAGGGGACCAGTATTGGTACCACGACCGACTCTGATGGAAATTATTCTCTTTCCGTAGGAGCCGGAGACAATGCAGTATTGTCTTTCTCTTTTATCGGTTTTACAACCCAGGAAGTACCCGTTGGCGGACGCACAGTTGTTGATGTTGTGTTGCAAGAAGATGCGTTGCAATTGAGCGAAGTTGTGGTAACGGGTTTTGGTGAAAAGAAAGACGCTGCCCGAATAGCATATGCTGTTCAGGAGGTGCAAGGAGCTGACCTTTCCAGAACTAACAATGCTAACCTTGTAAACTCACTGCAAGGTAAGGTTGCTGGTGTGCAAGTGGATCAGGGAACAGGTGGTCCGATGTCATCTTCCCGTATTCGTATTCGCGGTAACTCATCATTGAGTAATAACACACAGCCACTGATTGTTATTGATGGTGTTCTGATTCGTCCTACGGTTACAGGTGCAGACTCATGGGGTGCTGCTCAGGATAACGGTAACATCATGAAGAACATCAACCCAGATAACATTGAATCAATGAGCGTATTGAAAGGATCAGCAGCCAGTGCGTTGTATGGTTCGGATGCATTGAACGGGGTTATCATTATTACTACAAAAAAAGGTCTTACTAAAAAAGGTATTGGTGTAACGTACAACCATACATCTTCATTTGAGACAGCTTACAAGTTTATTGATGTTCAGAATGATTTTGGTGCAGGCTATGGATCTACATTTGCTGAAGGCGCTGATGGCGTTGAAGAAGTAGATAAGACCGATTTTAGATTTTACTCATACGGACCTAAGCTTGATGGTCGCATGGTAAGAGATGCCGATGGTCGCATGGTTAAGTGGCAGGCAAACGATCCACTCAGCTTTTATGAGACTGGTAAATTTATCAATCATAACGTAGTGTTGGAAGGTGGTACAGAGCGTTCAAGCATCCGTGCTTCTTATTCTAATCTGAATAATACTACGATTATGCCAAGTGGTACTGAAATGGTGCGTAACAACTTTAACATTCACGCTACGCAAAAGATCAGTGACTTTATCGATATAGATGTAAGCGCAGACTATACGAACAACGAGATCAAAAATCCGATCCGTCAGGGTGGTAACTTTAACCCTGTGTTCCGTATGGTATACTATCGTCCGCGAAGCCTTGATATGGACTACTGGATGAATAACTATATCGACCCGGTAAATGGTGGTTTGAAGACAGGTACTGCAGATCCTTATAACATGGGTGGATTCTTATGGGATACATACCAGGATAATACAGAGCGTACTGAAAATGTATTTAGAGGTAACGTTGATATCAATACACACATCAGACCATGGCTTACATTCCTGGTTCGTGGTAACCTGCAAACTGAAGTATACAAAGATGAGCGCAAGCGCTTGGGTTCAAGCAGTAAATTTGCCGGTGGTTTGTATAACCAGTCTACACAGGATAGCAAGCAGTATAGAATTCAGTCATTGCTTACCGCTACCAAACAACTTAACGAAGACTTCTTTGTGTCGTTTACTATAGGTGGAGAGACCAACAAACTGATTGGTGGTCGTTACTATAAAGCTTATACCCGTAACACTGCCGGTAACAACGAAAGCCCTTCATTGCGTGTGCCTGGAATCTTCGCATTATCGAACTCAATTAATGGTATAGGTATAGAGACCAGATTGAATCCTTCAAGATTGAAGAATGCATACTATGCTTATGGTGATGTGACTTATAAAGACATGTTAACACTGAACGTGAGCTATCGTACTGACTATTCTTCGACACTTGCTTACGCTGACGGAAGTGGTGACTGGAGCTATAGCTACCCTGCGGTTGGTTTAGCTTGGACATTCACTGAAACATTTACAACATTACCTACCTGGTTAAGCTTTGGTAAACTTCGCTCTAACTTTGGTATCACGGGTGGTGATACAGATCCTTGGGTTATTAATGAAACTGGTTCTTATATAAACAAGGGAGACTTCTTCCTGCCGGATGGTTCAGTAAGTTATGCAGGTTTCAGAGATAACACATTAGCAAATAAGAACCTGAAGAACAGACAGGCGCGTGAGTGGGAAGTAGGTGCAGATCTGCGTTTCCTTGATAACCGCATCGGTCTTGACTTTGCATACTATAACAAAGTATCTAAAAATGAAATATTCAGCTTGCCAACAGCAAGTGAATCGGGTGTTAGTTCTCGTATTGTAAACGGTGGTAAGATTTCGAACAAAGGTATAGAAATCATTCTGCGTGCTACACCTATAAAAACCAGTGACCTTGAGTGGACGACTACATTCAACTATACACGTAACCGTAATAAAGTTATCGAGCTTGCTGAAGGTGTAGCATCTCAACAGTTGAGCCTTGCTTTTGGAGCAGATGTTTATTCTATGGCGAAGCCAGGTCTGCAATACGCTTCTATAGCGACTCCATATGCATACGCAACTTATCAGAAGAGAGATGGCGCTGGTAATGCAATTGATCACCCTAGCAACGGCCAGCACGTAATCGGTGTTGCAAGCAACGGTTCTACAGGCTATACATTCCTGAGAAGCGGTTCATATGGTCAAGGTGATAAAGTGCTGGGTACTGCTATGGAGCGTTTCCTGTTAAGCAATATCAATACCGTGTCATACAAGAATTTTACACTGAACGTACAAGTCGATGCTAAGATTGGTGGTTTGATGGCGTCTGCTACTCACCAGTACGGTAGCTCTAACGGTAGCTTGAAAAACAGCTTGTTTGGAAGAAACAAAGAATTAGGTGGCGTTGAGTACGTTGATGAAAACGGAGCTACACGCGATGATGGTATCATTCCGGATGGTGTACTTGCTGATGGTATCAAGTCTGATATTGATCCTTCTGTTGATCTTGGTGGTATGACCTACGCAGATGCTGTAGCACAAGGACACTTGAAGCCAGTGCCTGCAATCTGGTACTATGAGAACCTTACACAGTGGTCATCAGGTATACGCGAATATTCTGTTTTCGAAAACTCTTGGGTATCACTACGCGAAATATCAATTGGTTACAACGTTCCAGCAACATTTGCTAACAAAGTAAAACTGCAAACACTGCGTATCAGTGTAACAGGTCGTAACCTTGGATATCTCTATCGTACAACGAAAGACGGTATAAACCCGGAAGGTTTAAAAAGCAATGCTTCAGGCGAGTTCTCTGAATATGGTGGATTACCATTTACAAGACAAATGGGTGTATCGCTGACAGCTGGCTTTTAATTAAAATTCAAAACGAGCAATTATGAAAAAGCATTATAAGAAGATTATACTTGGATTTACATTCGCGGGCATGTTGGCCACGAGTTGTAGCGATGAAGATTTTATTGATGCCAACAAGAACCCTGATATATTGAACGAAGTTCTTCCTGAGAACCAGTTCCTAAGTGCAACACTTAGTTTACAGGGACAAGACTTCGAAGCATATTATGATCTTTACAGACGTGTTATGCCCTGGATGCAATATGTAACACCTGTAAATGGAAATGGCGCGAACTTTACCAAGAACATCGATAACTTTTCAAATCGATATGGTAGATTATATACCGGTGTAGGCGATGCATTGGTTGACCTGGAGAAGTTAGTTGAGAAACTCCCCGAAGAAGATCAGGCACGCTATGTTCATATGGTTAATATTGCCAGAATATTAAAGGCGTACTATGCATTCTATGTGAGTGATATCTATGGAAGTATACCTTACACAGACGCATGGCAGGCCCGCTACGGTGGCACTATGCTTCCTACTTATGATGATCAGCAATCTCTGTTTACAAAACTTGATGCTGAGATCGAAGCTGCGATTGGTGTGTTGAAAACTTCACAAAGTGTATCTCAGGTTTCTTTAGGAAACTATGATCCATACTACAAAGGTGATGTTAAATCATGGGTTCGTGCAGGTAATGCGCTTCGTCTGAGAATCGGTATGCGATTTATGAAACGCGACCAGTCAAAGACGCAGGCTATAGCACAGGAAGTTCTTGCTGAAGGTGCAGATAACTTGATGAAAAGTAATTCTGAAAGCTGGGTGTTCAAAGCAGCTTCTGGTTTTACCGGTGGAGGTAACTGGAATCCGGATGGACTTTATGCAACAAAGCCTGTTGTAGATTTCATGTGGGAAAATGGCGATCCCCGTATTGATGCCTTCTTCTCTCCAAATGGTTATTCACAAGAACGTATTGATGCACTGATTGCAGAAGATGAACTTGATGAAGGTACAACGGAAGCATCCAGAAGATACTTCGGAAGCCTTACCAGCCCTGATGAATCGAGAGCTGCTCAGAATATAGCATTATACTATACACCAAGAACAGCAACTATAAACGGATCGGATGTACGTGTAGATACACTCTCTCTGATTCAACGCAGATTGTTCCAGCCTGCATTTGATGAAGGCGAAGGCGTGGGTACAGGAAATGTATATATACCTGTTATTACATACGCTGAGTTTTGCTTCATGCGTGCAGAACTAGCCGCGCGTGCTATTACATCAGAAGATGCTGAAGAATTCTATAACGCAGGTGTTACAGCTTCTGTACAGTGGTATAACGATATAGCACAGATAAGCAAATTATCGAACTATACTCCGCTTGAAGCAAGTGAGATCACAGATTACCTGAGTCAGCCGGATGTGGCATTTGACGAAGCAAAAGCACTGGATCAAATAGCAAGTCAATCATACCTTAACTTCTTCAGACAACCTGCAGAAGGATGGGCACTTTGGAAACGTACTGGTCTTCCAAATACAACAACAGTTCTTCCTTTAACAGACATGAGATCAAGTAATGTTTCGCTTGCTATACCACGAAGAGCTCCTCTTCCTTTGTTAAGCGAAGTGTCGGCAAACTACGTAAATCAAAAAGCAGCCTACGATGCGATGGCGCAGGACGCTGGCTTCGGTGCCGGACCTACTGACGCTTTCGGTCGCGTTTGGTGGGATGTAGCACAATAAACTTTTTATTTGGTTTGGTTTTTAAGGGTGACTGTAACAGGTCACCCTTTCTTTTGATGCAAATTCCGTTTTTGCTAGATTTACTTTATCCATGAATAAATTCTATTTGCTATCGCTGATTTTACTTCTCTGTATTCAGGTAAAAGCACAAAAGCTTACGTTTTACAATGATATTCAACCTTTGGTTCATGGTAAATGTACCAGTTGTCACAGACCGGGAGGTGGTGCTCCGTTTAACCTGATTACCTATGAAGACGTAAGCAAACGAGCTGATTTTATCAAGAAAGTTGTATCGAGTCGCTATATGCCACCGTGGCGGGCAGATGATCACTATACTGAATTTTCAAACAACAGGTCGTTGACTGATTTGGAGATTAAAAAGATAACGGACTGGGTAGACGCAGGTGTACCGAAAGGGAAGGAAAATCTGAAGGCTGAAAAAGATTTGCTTGCTCAGATTAAAGCAGGAACTACCTATGGCCGTACTCCTGATCTGACTTTGAAAATGAAGTCAACGTATAAGGTGAAGGGCGATCGGATTGAACGTTTTATGGTTTTTAAAATTCCGTTCGAATTGGCAGAGCAGGCAAATGTCGAAGCTATAGAATTTACCACGAACAATAAACGTGTAATACATCATGTGAATTTCGCAGTACATCCTGTAGAGGATAAAGGAATTGATATATATAATACAGTGGACTCTATTGATCTTGGTACATCGCGTTATCAATACGAACAGTGGCTTCCTTACAAGAAAGAGATGACGTATTATGGAGGCTGGATTCCGGGAGCATCGTATGAATCATATCCGCAGGGTATGGGCTGGGTAATGCCGAAGCGTGGTGTAGTTTTACTTACTGTGCATTTTTCCCCATCAGCTAAAGAGGAGGAGAGCATTAGCGGGATAAACCTATTTTTCAAAAAGACCCCTATAAATCGGAAGGTAAAAGTAATAAGCCTCGGATCAGGAGGAATAGGAGAACGGGATATATACCCACCCCTCGTACTCTTCGCGGGCGAAGTGCAGACGCATCGTTTGCGTATAGCGAATTCACGGGAAGATATATCGCTGCTGTATGTGTGGCCGCATATGCACTACCTTGGGAAAAATTTTAAAGCTTTTGCTACGCGTGAGCAGGATACGATTCCGCTGGTGCATATACCTGCGTGGGATTTTCGCTGGCAGGAAATATACCGCTATAAGAAACCGGTTATACTGAAGCGTGGCGATGTAGTAAATGTATACGGTACGTACGACAACACTGCGAACAATCCGCTGAATCCGAATAACCCACCGAAGTTTGTGGAGTCATCCGGAGATATGCGAAGTGATCAGGAAATGCTTACGCTGCTGCTGGTATATGTACCGTATCAACCCGGTGATGAGACACTGGTATATGATCCCTGATCAGGTCTTCTGCAATCTTATTTTACGCAATACATTTTCTCCTACTTTTTTACCCTGTGTTTGACCTTGCTCTATGGCGGGTAAATAATGGATGCCTCCGTATAGTCTGCTGATGGCCGCTTCGTTACACGCTTGCATAAAGGAAGTAAAGTTGCGAGCCGGGTAACCATACGGAATTTCAGAAGTATCGGTGAATGAAAAGTCATCGCCAAAGAAATTACTTAGCACCGTGGCAGCAGCAGTGGAGATTACGCTATGACCACTGGTATATTCCGGGAACGGTGGTGTTTGTAAAAGCGGCTTCCATGATTCATCGATATAGGAGTTGATGTAGGATTCAGGCCTGATAAGATTACTTCGGAACTTCTCATCCCAGCAACTGATGAATCCATCGAATAAAGCAATCGCTGTTATAGTATATGCTGCGGATGTCTTTACGATATCAGCATTTACTTTTTGAGACGCTATACCGGCTATAGATAGCCAGTGCCCTCCCGGTGAAAGTTTTTTTGTAGCAAAGTTGATATGTCCGTGAACATTTACGGCAAATGGATTGCAGTCCCAGAAATTTGCGATAGCTTTTTGTTCGGGTGTCAGCGTGTTGCATGTATGGTATACATGGTAGGCCTGCTTGTAAAATTCGCTGTTCTTGTCCTTGCTAAATGCAGGTGGAGGAAGTGGGGCGAACTGTGCGGCACTGTCTAACACAAACGGACGGATCTTTTGCCAGTGCGGCTCAATAGCGGCCATATATACCGGAGGTGTTGCAATCCATTTACCTTCTCCTTTTACAAAATCATAACGCTTCAGCTTCCGGGTCTCAGCATAGTGATCTTTTTTCGACCACGCGATTATGCTGTCCGAGACCAGTTTGCCGTACGCAAGAGAGGCCTGGAAAATTTTCGGAGATACCTGTTTTTTGTATACTTTAATAACCTGTGAAATAGAATCTTCCATCAGTTTCTCAGAGAAGATCAGACTCTTTCCCGTTAATAGGAATGCATATACCCCTGCCAAAGGAACAGACACCTGTTGTTGAGGTTTAGCTATAGCAGGGAATCCGTATAGTTGATTACGCAGACTAGAATAGACATTGCTCTCTTTTACAAGGGTTTCATAAGCCGCTATATTTGCATATACATAAATACGGGAAGCTACCGGTGGTGAGAATATATCATGGATGATAACACTTGTTAACACTTGTTGCGCGTGATGCAGCGGATGCGCAGTATTGCTATACTTGGCATTAGATTGTCCATTGGTAATAATCGCGAAGTGTACACCAATAGTTAGAAATATAGCGTAGAGAGATTTTTTCATGGTTGTTGAATGGTTAGGATCTGTACAGCATCATTGTTCTTTACGATGACGAGTTTCTTCATGCGGTTTGCGTCTTTTAACAGCGCGGCTGCGCGAATATCGCCATCTGCAAAAAGTCCTGAAGTGGAAGGGGAGATTATATCAAAAGCACCAGCACCTTTACCTTTCATAAATATACCCAGACTGGCATCACTATCTCCGAATTGTGTCCGGTATGTATAAGCGTTGCCGGTGATGATGACGTCCTTTTTACCGTCAGCATCAACGTCATCGGTGATAATACTTTGTACTTTTGAAAATTGTACTTCGGCAGGCAATATCTTTTTAGAGAAAGTCAGGCTGCCATTGTTGATCAGCGTGATGCTTCTCGTTTCTGTACATTTATGTACAGTTGCTTTGGCAAGCTGATCTTTTGTGAATATAGTCTGGATAGTGGCATCTGCATAGTCAGCGTATTTAATGTACTTCTTTTTAAGCACCGGTATCTGGTCCAGTAACTCATCGCGACTGGCCAGCGGATAACTTTTTCCCTGTATATAATAACATACAATCGGATCTATATTCCCATTACCATCAAAGTCATAAACATGCATCGTCATGGGTTCCTGTTCTGTAGGTTTGAACTGGTTATTGGCGCCACAATTTCCCAGAAGTATATCGGAGTCTCCATCGTCATCTATATCCGTAATATGTATAGCACTCCAGAGTCCATACAGACTGTTTGCTTCCGCACTGGTTAATGTATTGGCCAGTTTTCCATTCGTGTTTTTGAAGATCATTACCGGCATCCATTCTCCTGCAATAACAAGCTCGGGAAACTTGTCATTGTCCAGGTCAGCCCATGCTGCTACCGTTACCATGCCGGGAGAAAGTAATTGCTCACTTACATCTTTGGTAACATCTGTAAATACTATTTTGTCCGCGCGACTGTCGTTTCGTAATATATAGCTACGCGAGGTTTCCGGAAAATAGCCTGATTTACCCCGACCGCCTATAAATAAGTCGAGATCTCCATCCTGGTCGAAATCACTGGCGGCAATAGCTTGCTTACTTCCCAGCATGCGCGGGAGAGCCTTGATCGAAGGTTCGAAATTTGCTTTCCCATCGTTCAGGTAAAGTATATCCTGAAATTCAGGCGAACCATCGAGGTATTCATTCCCTCCATGCACTACATACAGGTCAGCATCTTTGTCGCCATCTGCATCGAAGAATAAAGCATTTACATTTTCGCATTGAGTATATTTACTCCATGGCTGACTTGAAGCCGGAGAAAAAGCACTTTGCGAATTTTGCAGGTATAGCTGTGCTGATTGTTCGATAGCACCGCCTATAAATATATCTTCAAGTCTATCACCATTTACGTCCCCGGTGGCGAGTGCAGGACCAAGTTTGCTTAATTGATACGGAAGCAATACTTCTACTTTAAAATCAATGAAGTTATTTTCCTGGTGACGGAATGGTATTTGTTGTTTCTCTGGTGTTTGGATAAATAGTTTCTTTTGAGATTGAGACTTTGGTTGAGCCACCGCTGCTATAGCTGTTTCTTCAGAGAGTGTTAAAAGTTTATCGGCCGCTATGTCTTTTAAGACAGAGCGCTTTCCCGAGGGCCATTCAATAACCAAGGAGTCCACGTGGCTTGTCGGCATCCCGAAATATACCACAGACGACACGCACGACTGAAAACCTCTTACCGGGTATAGCTCCTGGTATTGCACGTTGTTATCAGCATATAGCCTTAGCTTCGTACCTAGCGCTGCCGTGTTGGCGTTGCTGCCTTTTAGTTGTACCTGTAACCAGTGGTGTGAACCTGCTGCATTATTTCTCCACACCATAACCGGTTCGTTGTTATTACCGATAACAAGATCAAGGTCGCCATCATTATCCAGATCCGCATAAGCGGCAGCATTGGAAATAGAAGGCAGATAAAAACCCCAGTCCTTAGTCATATCCTGAAAGGTAAGGTCGCCCTGATTTCTGAATATATAGTTGCTGAGTTTGTTGGATGGCATCTTCTGCACCAGGCTATAATTCTTGAAATTCAGATTGCCCTTTGCTGCAGCCTCAAGCTGTGCATCGGCCATGGTATATTTCAGAAAATCGAGATCAGTGAAATCGCGGAGATAGCCATTGGTTATTACAAGATCTTTCCATCCATCACTGTCCAGATCAGCAAACAAGCCAGCCCAACTCCAATCGGTGTTTGATACGTCTGCAAATTGTCCTATTTCACTAAAGCGTACGTTACCATTTGCATCCGTGCCTCTGTTCAATTGCAGCATGTTGCGCATATTCTGCCGATAGTACCCGCTGTCGAGCAGAAGATGGTATGCATCATACTCATCCGGACCTTTCAATAATTTCTGCCGGTGATTATCGGCCGGAAGCATATCCAGCGTAAATACATCCGGAAGGGCATCGTTGTTAAAGTCCGCAATGTCAGCACCCATTGAAAACTTGGAGATGTGTGAAAAAGATTTTTGCAGAGACTGTGTAAACGTGCCGTTCTTATTATTGACGTAATAACAATCATGTTCTGAGTAGTCGCTGGTGGTATATATATCGGGCCAGCCATCCTGGTTCAAGTCACTGATGTTTACACTTAATCCATAGTTAAGCGGGTTGTTGACAATTCCCGCCTGCAGTGTTACATCTTTATATATAGTAGTGCCATCAGTCTGCTTATCATTTCTGAATAAGCGATTGCCATAACGGAAGTCGGGAGTAGCCCGTTGTTTTCGTGTGTTGAGAAAAGCGTAGTATGTATTGGTAGAGTGATTGAGGAGGAACATGTCCAAATCACCATCGCGATCATAATCAAAGAAGGCCGCTTGTGTTGATTGGGTTCCTGGTGCATCCAGTCCATATAGTTTTGCCTGTTCTTTAAAGACAGGCTTCCCATCCGTAATGCCGGTGTTTATAAATAACTCGTTGGAGAGTTTCGCATCTTTAAATTTTCCGGAGTGGCATACATATATATCAGCCAAACCATCGCCATTTACATCGGCTATACTCACGCCAGTACTCCAGGTGCCATTTCCTGCAACGGAGGCAGCTTTCGTGATGTCATCAAATTTTAGCGATCCTTTATTCAGAAAGAGTTTATTGGGTGTAGCATTGCCGGATATAAATACATCCTGTAAACCATCGTTGTTGAAATCGGCTATGCCAATACCGTGTCCGTTGTAAAGGTATTCGTATACCAGCACGTGCAGCGAGTCGTCTTCCCGTACTTTGTTTGTGAAGCGTATGCCGGTAGCATCTGGTTTTAGAAGTGTAAAAAGTGGCGTGCTCTTCTGTGCTTCTGCGTATGATACAGCAAGCAGCATAAAGATATACCAGCAAAAGAAATACTTTTTGGACATTGGGCAGTTAGGTTTTTTTTAGGAAGAGTAATTATAGGTCGTTAGGAAAACACGGAATAAACACGGTAAATAATTAAAAAAAAGAACTTTTTTTTGGGGGCGAATGTGTTAACAAAATATAAAGAAGCTTCTATTTTCGCAAGAGCTTTCATAGTTTAAATCGTGATGTAAATATTCCACCCATGACAAAAAAGATTAATCGAATTGCGCAACGACTATTGATGTATAGCCTTCTGTGTTTACCAATACACGGCACTATATATGCGCAACGTATTCCTGCGGATTCTATAGCAAACAAAATGCAGTGGTTTGCGGATGCCAAACTTGGTATCTTTATTCATTGGGGGATTTATGCTGTTAATGGCGTTGATGAGTCATGGTCGTTCTATAATAAAAAGATCGGTCATGAGGCCTATATGAAGCAGTTGAAAGGATTTACTGCAAAGAACTATAATCCGGAGCAGTGGGCTGATGTTATTCAGGCATCCGGAGCCCGTTACGCTGTGATTACTACCAAGCATCACGATGGTGTCGCGCTGTGGAAATCAGGACCGGTAAATGTAGTCAGCAACAGTCCGGCAAAACGCGATCTGCTGGAGCCGTTCTATAAAGCGTTGCGAAAGCGCGATATAAAATGCGGAGCATACTTTTCGCTTATCGATTGGTCGTATAAAGATTACCCGGCCTTTCTGAAAGACAGTACGCGATACAAGATCAGCGCACAGCCTGCACGTTGGCAGAAGTTTCAGGCATACAATAAAGGACAGATTCAGGAAGTGGCAACGAAATATACTCCGGACTTGTGGTGGTTTGACGGAGACTGGGAGCATAGCGCTGAAGAATGGCAGGCACCTGAAATTCGTAACATCATTTTGAAATCAAATCCAAAAGCCATTATCAATGGACGCCTGCAAGGGTATGGCGATTATGAAACTCCGGAACAAAATTTTCCGGTAGAGAAGCCTGCGTTTCC
>DJFR01000025.1:17484-28101 GCA_002432545.1 Flammeovirgaceae bacterium UBA5867
GGACACTTTTACGGACCAACAACATTGTCAAAAGATTCATCAACGCTATATTTATTTCTGCAGGGAAATCCGCAGCAGTCTGTAATGATCAAGGGACTGAAGAATACCATCAAGCGCGTTCGTGTTGTCGGTACATCCGCGGAAGCGAAAGTAAAAGTAGTTGGTAAAATATCCTGGAGCCCGGTGCCGGGACTGGTATATATTGAGACTCCAAAAGGACAGCATGATCAATATCTTACCGTATTAGCCGTTGAGCTTGAAGGAAAGGTGAGTCTCTATCGTGGTAAAGGCGGCTTGCAATGATGGCATACAGAACTTTTCGTGTGCCACTAAAGTTTGTTTAAGGAACGATCTATAAAAACATGATACTTCATATTAAAAACATGGTCTGTAACCGCTGCAAGATGGTGGTGGAACAGGAGNNATAGACCATGCGTTGCAGCAGGTTGGTTTTGAAAGGATTGATGATCGCAAAGCCCGTCTTATCGAGAGTATAAAGAACAAGATCATTGAGCGCGTGCATCACGTTGATAGCATCGATCGGAAATTTAACTGGTCGGATATACTGGCGGATGAATTGCATCATGACTATAATTCATTGAGCAACCTGTTCTCTTCCGTGGAAGGAATTACCATCGAGCAGTATATTATCCGGCAGAAGATTGAACGCGCAAAAGAACTTCTTTTTTATGATGAACTCAATCTGAGTGAAATCGCGCTCAAATTAGGCTATAGCAGTGTGGCCCATCTTTCATCTCAATTCAAAAAAATAACAGGACTTACTCCGTCTGAATTAAAAAAATCGCGAAAAGCACAGGACGTGAGAAATCCGCTTGACGCTGTGCAATGATTTCGTGAGGCGGTTTCTGAAATGATATAAATCGTCCCTATAATTCTGTAAAACACCGGCCTGCATTTCCCTGTATACTTGTAGTGTAGAATGATACATGACTTTTATGAAGGGAAATGCTATAAATAACGGAAAGCTTGTTAAACAGATTTTTCCCGTGCTGGAAATGAGTTGTGCCGCGTGTGCCGTAAGTGTTGAGTCGATGCTCAAAACTGTGCCGGGTGTAAAGGACGCAGCGGTAAACTTCGCAAATCAATCCGCAGCGGTAGAATATGATCAGGCACTTGTGAATCCACAGGCATTGCAAAGCGCTGTTCGCTCGGTAGGGTATGACCTGGTAGTGAATACTAATTCCGAAGAATCACAATCCATCCAGGAAGAAGCGCAGCAGCAACACTATAAACAAATCAGGAACAGAACCGTTGGTGCTTCAGTGTTGGCTATACCGGTAGTGATCATCGGTATGTTTTTTATGAATTTGCCGTATGGCAACTATATATCGCTGGTGCTAACGGCTCCGGTTGTATTTTATTTTGGTCGAAGCTTTTTTGTGAATGCCTGGAAGCAGGCACGACATGGTAAAGCGAATATGGATACACTGGTGGCACTCTCTACTGGTATAGCATTTTTGTTCAGTGCGTTTAATACATTTTTTCCGGAGTACTGGCACACCCGCGGACTTCATGCACATGTGTACTTTGAAGCTGCAGCGGTAGTGATTGCATTTATATCGTTAGGAAAACTTCTGGAAGAACGCGCAAAGTCCAATACATCGTTTGCTATCAAGAAGCTGATGGGACTACAACCCAAAACAATAAGGTTGCTGTTGGCGGATGGAACCGAAAGCGAAGTGTCTATAGCAAAGGTACAGGTAAATGATATAGTTGTTGTACGGCCCGGCGAGAAGATTGCCGTGGACGGAGTAGTAGCCAACGGTATATCTTATGTAGATGAAAGTACCATTACCGGTGAGCCTATACCGGCTGAGAAGAAACCCGGTGATAAAGTATTTGCAGGGACAATCAATCAGAAAGGTAGCTTTCAGTTTAAGGCCTTGAAGGTAGGGGCAGACACCGTGTTAGCCAATATTATTCGTATGGTGCAGGAAGCACAAGGCAGCAAAGCACCGGTGCAAAAACTGGTTGATAAGATTGCAGGTATATTTGTGCCTATTGTTATTGGTATATCAATTCTTACATTCATCGTGTGGATGGTTGCCGGAGGTGATAATGCTTTTACGCACGCATTGCTGGCGTCTATTACAGTGCTGGTTATAGCATGTCCATGTGCATTAGGACTTGCCACACCAACGGCAATTATGGTGGGTGTTGGTAAAGGTGCCGAAAATAATATACTGATCAAAGATGCGGAAAGCCTTGAGACAGCCCATCGTGTTAATGCTGTTATACTGGATAAGACGGGTACGATTACACAGGGTAAACCTGTAGTAACCGATATAGTATGGCGTAATGAAGTGCTTTCTCCGAATATCAAACAGATTCTTTTTGCATTGGAGAATCAATCGGAACATCCGCTCGCGGAAGCCGTGGTAAATAACCTTAAAGACGGAACTATAGCCGCAGCATCTGTTACAGGCTTCGAAAGTGTAACTGCGCGGGGCGTAAAAGGTATAGCCGATGGAAAAGCATATTTTGTGGGAAGCAGAAGGTATATAGATGAGATTAAATCTTCAATTGATCCTGTTATGGATCAACAGGCAGCGAAGTGGTTGCAGGAAGCAAAAACGGTTATATATTTTGCAGATGAAAGAAATGTACTCGCCATCATCGCTATAGCAGATAAAGTTAAGGCAACGTCAAAGGCAGCCATTGCTGATTTGCAACGACATGGTATAGATGTATATATGCTTACCGGTGATAATGAACAGTCGGCTAAAGCTATGGCAACGCAGGTGGGACTTAAGCATTACCGGGCTGAAATGTTACCCGCTGATAAAGCGGCCTTCATTCAGCAATTACAGCAACAGGGAAAAGTAGTAGCCATGGTGGGCGATGGTATAAATGACTCGCATGCGCTTGCGCAAGCCGATGTGAGTATAGCCATGGGCAAGGGATCAGATATAGCGATGGACACCGCGAAGATGACTCTGATCACTTCTGATCTTCAATCTATACCGAAAGCCCTTCGACTTTCATCAGTAACTGTAAAAGCTATACGTCAGAATTTGTTCTGGGCATTTATATATAACGTCATCGGTATTCCATTGGCAGCCGGTGTGCTGTATCCTGTAAACGGTTTTTTGTTAGATCCGATGATTGCCGGAGCGGCCATGGCGCTAAGTTCTGTTTCGGTTGTGTCCAACAGTTTACGTCTTCGCTTCAGCAAGCTCTGAGGGAATTTGAAATGGAAAGAAATTTTTAACATACATTTTAAAACTACGAATTATGAAAAAGTTCAAAACCAATATTAAATGTGATGCCTGCGTGGCGAAAGTAACTCCGTATCTGAACGAGAGTGCCGGAAATGGAAACTGGCAGGTAAATCTTGCAGATCCGCAGAAAACTTTAACGATTGAAGGTGAAGTGGCTTCGGAAAAGATACAGGAAGCGCTGCAAAAGGCAGGATATAAAGCAGAGCAGGTTTAAAAACGTTGTTATAACCTGCCGAGATTTATAGACAATACTAATCGATTAACCGATAAGGCGTAAAGAGAAAAACTTAACTTATGATTATCTTTACGCCTTTATTAATTGATTTTATCCATGAAGGTTGAACAGATTTATACCGGATGCCTGGCCCAGGGAGCGTATTACATTGAGTCGGAGGGCGAGGCTGTGATCATCGATCCGCTGCGGGAGGTTGCTCCCTATATTGAAAAAGCAAAGAAGAATAACGCGGTTATCAAGTATGTTCTGGAAACGCACTTTCATGCAGACTTCGTATCGGGCCATCTTGATCTTGCTGCTAAAACAGGAGCCGCTATAGTATACGGCCCGAATGCAAATCCAAAATTCGAAGCGCATATTGCACACGATGGTGAAGAGTTTAAGATTGGAAATGTTACGATAAAAGTATTACACACGCCCGGGCACACACTTGAGTCAACCACATATCTTCTCAGGGATGAACAGGGTAAGGACTACGCTATCTTTAGTGGAGACACTTTATTTCTGGGTGATGTAGGTCGCCCGGACCTCGCGCAGAAGGCAGCGCACCTCACGCAGGATGAGCTGGCAGGTTTACTCTACGATTCACTGCGCTCGAAAATTATGCCGCTTGCAGACGATGTAATTGTATACCCTGCGCACGGAGCAGGTTCTGCATGTGGTAAAAGTATGATGAAGGAAACCGTTGATACACTCGGTAACCAGCGCGTGCGTAACTATGCCTTGCGTGCGGATATGACCCGCGAAGAATTTATAAAAGAGGTGAACGATGGACTCCTTCCTCCGCCTGCATATTTCCCAGAGAACGTAAAGATGAACAAGGAAGGCTACGAGAGTATAGATACTGTGTTAAGCAAAGGTACACATGCACTTACGCCCGATGAGTTTGAGACAGCTGCCAATGAGACTGGTGCATTAGTGCTTGATACGCGTGCTCCGCAGGTATTTGCCAAAGGATTTATACCGAATGCCATTAACATTGGTATTGACGGAAGTTTTGCTCCCTGGGTTGGTGCACTGGTTCCGGGGGTGACACATCCTATATTACTGATCGCTGAAGAAGGTCGTGAAGAAGAAATTGTAACACGCCTGGCACGCGTTGGTTATGATAATACATTAGGATACCTGAAAGGCGGCTTTAAAGGATGGTTACAGGCAGGTAAAGATATAGATGCTATCGATACTATATCTGCCGATGAATTTGCCAAGCGTTTTCAACAAGGCAAGCTTTCAGTATTTGATGTGCGCAAGCCAAGTGAATTTCAGGCCGAGCATGTGGAGAATGCCCACAATACACCGCTCGATTTTATCAACGAGCACCTGTCAGAAATTCCCAAAGAAGGTGAAGTATATATTCACTGCGCGAGCGGTTATCGATCCATGATCGCAGCGTCTATTCTTAAAGCACGAGGTTGGAATAACCTGGTTGAAATAAGCGGAGGTTTCAAGGCAATTGCAGCTACCGATATACCGAAGACTGATTTTGTATGTACATCAAATAAATGATATATAGTTGAGGATATATACCAGGCGGATCTGTGAAAACAGGTCCGCTTTTTTTGTCAAAAAAAATATAAGCAGTTAGCCGTTTAAAAATTTTTCTCAGCGTGCTGCGTGGCAATTTGTGTAATGGCCATAACAGTTTGATTGAAGCCTTCTACGGTGGCAGGCTTACTCAGAAATTTATCAGCACCTGACCTCAGACAAAATTCCATGTCTTCTTTAGAAGAAGAAGTAGTAAGTATAACTACAGGGATGTGATTGAATCGCGAAGCTTTTAGGGAAATAAGTACCTCACGCCCGTGCATTTTTGGAAGATTCAAATCCAGAATTATAATATCGGGGAGTTTATTACACACTTCCAGGTAGGGAAGTACCTTATCACCTTCTTTAATTGGCTCCATTAAAAACTCCACATTATTGTCGTGTAGCGCCTCTAAAAGGAGTTCAACGTCATCAGGATCATCTTCCACCAGAAGAATGTTCAGCAAATTCATCGCTTAAATATAGGCACATTAATTTACCTTGCAAATTCCAAAAAATTGGCTCTCGCGTTAAGATGGCTCATTCAGTAAGACATTCAAAACACTATATTGTTGGTATTGGCGCCTCCGCCGGAGGAATGGAAGCGATCCACGATTTGTTTGACAATATAGATCAGCACACAGGTTTTTCCTTTGTTATTATTCAACACCTTTCACCAGACTATAAAAGTCTCATGGTCGAGTTGCTGTCCAAGCATACTTCCATGGATGTATTTGAAGCTGAAGATGGAATGGAAATTCAGCCGGACTGTGTATATATACTGCCGCGTAAAAAGTTGATGACCATCGAGAAGGGGCGACTTCGCCTGATGGAAAAAGAAAATACACCGTCACCGAACCATGCTATAGATGTGTTCTTCGATTCGCTCGCGCACGAGAAAGGTAAAGATGCAATCGGTATAATTCTATCCGGTACAGGCACCGATGGATCACGCGCTATAAAGACTATTAAGGATAAGGGGGGTATTGTGATCGTTCAGGATCCGCAGAGCGCAGCTTTTGATGGTATGCCGAACAGTGCTATTGCCACCGGGCTTGCCGACCTGGTGTTGCCGCCTGAAATGATGGGCGGTGAGATACTTGATTTTCTGAAAGAGGTACCTCTGATCCGTTCGCTTAATACGCTTACGCAGACGGAAGAGGCGCTGATAAAAGATATACTGGAGATGTTGCACGAGCATACTCAACATGACTTCATGCACTATAAACGCCCCACGTTGTTCAGGCGACTGGCCAAGCGCATGACGGAGCTCGAAATTAAAACATTGAAAGAGTATCGCGATTATCTGCGTGAAAACGGAACTGAACTTGAAATACTTTGTAAAGAATTTCTTATCAACGTAACACGCTTCTTCCGCGATGGCGATGCGTTTGAATGCCTGCGCAATGATGTTATACCGAATATATTTTCACAGAAAAAATCTGGTGATATAATCAAAGTGTGGATTGCTGCATGCAGCAGTGGGGAAGAGGCTTATTCCGTTGCCATTTTGTTGCAGGAGCATTTGCAAATGGTAAATGTTAACTGTACGATAAAAGTATTTGCAACGGATATAGATGAGGAGGCGCTTGAAGTTGCTTCGCGCGGAATATATAGTGAATCCGTTGCGGCAGATATACCTTCTGATTATCTGCAAAAATATTTTATTAAAGAAGGCAATACCTATCGCGTGTCGCAGGATCTGCGAAAGTTGGTAGTGTTTGCCAATCATGATATACTGCGCGATCCGCCATTCAGTAAGCTGGATATCATTACGTGCAGGAATATGTTTATATACCTGACATCCGATCTGCAGACAAAAGCACTAAAGCGTTTTCATTTTGCATTGAATGTAAACTCGTACCTGATGCTGGGGCCGAGTGAAAATATAGGTGTTCTCAAAGATGTGATGAATGAGGTAAATCGGAAATGGAAGATATACCGTTGTCTTACCAAGTCACGCATTTCTGATCAGGACTCGATCATCACTCCGCTGGAAAACAGACTATATGTTAATTCGCATCAGCCGTATGCCAAACAGGTTTCCAACAGCATGGCAGAAGCTTTTAAAGAAACATTAATAGAGGGAAGGAGAGTTGCTGGTTTCTTTATCGATCGTGAGTTTAATATCAAGCAGGCCACCGGAAGCTTTAAACACTTTATGCAGCTTCCGGATGACAACTTCAATTTTAATCTACTGAAACTTGTACGGCCGAGTCTGGCAGTTACAGTAGGAATATGCGTGCGAAAGACGATCGCTAAAAATGAGCGCACGGTTATGAGACACGTGGTGATACCGGAAGATCCGGAACATTTTGTTAACATTACCGTGAAGCCTTTCTTCCGACAGCCTGATCTTTCTTTTCTATGTGTAGTGTTGGAGGAAGAAGCCGTTGAAGGTCGTGTAACCTCTGCTGCGAATCTGGCTCCAACTGATTATGAGCGCGTTGCCGAACTTGAAAAAGAACTGAAAGAGACACGCGAAAATCTTCAATCGATTATTGAAGAGACCGAAACTACGAATGAAGAACTTCAATCGAGTAATGAAGAATTGATCTCCACCAACGAAGAACTTCAAAGCACAAATGAAGAGTTGCAATCGCTTAATGAAGAACTTCATACCGTAAGCGGAGAGCATCAGCTAAAAATCAAAGAACTGCTGGAGCTTAATGATGATCTGAATAATTACTTTACCAACTCGGGTATAGGTCAGATTCTGATCGATAAGAAAATGGTTATTCGCAGGTTTAGTCCGGCCGTAAAACAGGTTATAAACCTGATCGAGTCAGATATAGGCCGCTCTGTTCTTGATATTACTACAAACCTGACGGAGATCGATCTCATCAGTTGTATTAAAAAGGTAATGGAAGATGGTCAGCCGATTCAAAAAGAAGTGCGGCTTACCAACAACGCGTTTTACTCCATGCGGATAACCCCGTATTTAAAACATACCCGGGAGAAAGAAGGGGTGGTGATCAATCTGATTGATATCACGGAATCAAAAACATTATCAAGTATAATTGAGGGTATATTTCATAGTTCTGCCAGTGGCATTGTTGCGCACCAGGCTACACGCAATACGGATAATAAACTGGAAGATTTTGAATGTATCGCTATAAATGAGACGGCTGCAAAAATATGGGGTAAAAGTAATAGCAGCCTTGCCGGTAAGAGTTTGCGTACCAGCTTCCCGGACCTGGTGAACTATATACCTATATATGAAGATGTGCTGAAAAGCGGTAAGGCAGCACGTTTTGAGTTTAACAA
This sequence comes from Flammeovirgaceae bacterium UBA5867, assembly GCA_002432545.1. Lineage (GTDB taxonomy): Bacteria > Bacteroidota > Bacteroidia > Cytophagales > Cyclobacteriaceae > Ohtaekwangia. Next base: position 25,753 of record DJFR01000025.1, read on the forward strand.
AGACAACCGCTGGTATGAGGTTGTGACGGTGCGAATGCTTGATGGTGTAGTAACAACGTTGAACGATGTTACCGAGAAGAAGCGTGCAGCGGATGTTGCTGCGCGAAGCTATCACGATCTGCAATCAACCTCGCAGAAATTGGTGGAGTCTAATAAATTACTGGAGCGATCGAACTTTGATCTGCTGCAGTTCGCTTCGGTAGCATCGCACGATTTGAAAGAGCCACTGCGCAAGATTCAGGCGTTTGGAAATATACTGCAGTCGAAGATCGAAGATAAATTGTCGGAGAGTGAATTGAATTATCTGAAGAAGATTGTGTCGGCATCAACGCGTATGCAAACACTTATTGAAGATGTATTGACACTGTCCAAACTTTCGAATCGAGAACTGCACAAAGAGAAAACCGATCTGAACAGAATAATAAAACGTATTTGTGATGATCTCGATATAACCATTACCGAGAAGAACGCGAAGATCGAGATTGGTGCACTTCCGATGGTAAATGCTGTACCGGGCCAGATGCGACAACTGTTTCAGAATCTGTTAACCAATGCGCTGAAGTTCAGTAATAAAGATATACCTCAGGTTATTATCGAAGAGCAGCCTGTTACCGATGCAATGGCGAAGGAATATCACATTGGTAAAAATGATTTTGTTTGTGTAAAAGTAGAGGACAACGGAATCGGTTTTGAGAATGAGTATCGTGACAAGATCTTCGGTATATTTCAACGACTGCACGGCCGCAATTATGAAGGCACTGGTATAGGTTTATCGATTGCTAAAAAAATTGTAGAGATCCACGGGGGTATCATTGACGGAAAAGGCGAAATAAATAAAGGTGCTATATTTTTAGTATTCCTTCCGATAAATGGCGTGAAAGTAGAAATGGATGGCCACGATGGACTCCAGTTACTGGATGGTAAAGGTAGAAGCGATGGAAAATCAGGAGCGAACGAGAAGTTCTTTTAAACGCTCAAGTGATACGGGCTTGGTAACATAAGCCATTACTTCATCAAAGCTTTGGGCCTGGTTGATGTCGCGGGGATGATCGGAAGAACTTACCACCATAATGTCAACCGGTTTGCTAAGCGTGCTCTTGATCTCTTTAAACTTGGTAAGGAAGTCCCAGCCATTTACTACCGGCATATAGATGTCAAGCAGAATGATGTCTGGTAATTGATTCGTGGCTTTGGGGTTTGCCTGCAGGTAATCCAGTGCAGCACGGGCACTGTTGTAAATAGTAATAATATCAGCCAGCTCTCCAAGTTCAGCCAGTCGCTTGAGCATAAAGGATGACATAGGATCATCATCGATTATCCAGATATTCGGTATTCTATTGCCCATAGACTGCTTTACTTACGGATTTGTTGTTATGCCAAATTTATAGGAAATCCTTATAATTCAGCAGTTTCCAATGGAACGGCATGTGCGACAGGCACAGGTTTGAGTGTAAGATAAATACGTATATACGCAGATTTTATGTTGGAAAGTGATACGTTGTATGCCGGACTTCTAATTTTTACAACAAGCGTGTCAGCATTCATTGCTATAGACACGGTGTGTACCAGACACAGATAACCGGTTATGTTATCTTTCAGCATAAAAGTAAGATGGTGCACTTCAATGCTTCAACATGCGCTCTGATCATTTACCTGGTTCTATACTTGTTTGTTTATACATCTATTTAGTGCGTAACTGAAAAGTATATTTCGGGCTTGTAAGTTTTTCAAAAAGAATACTGGCCTTGTCGTATGGCTATACCGTTGGTTTAACTTTGATTTGAGCGAAACATGATAAAAAATACAGAAGCTTGCGGTATGTAATTACTATAACTCGGTTGTGCACTACATCGTTTACTACGCTATAAAACAAATACAATCAGCCCATGAAAAGATTATTAATGATAGCAATGATGCTGTGTGTGCTAGGTGTGACAGCACAGGCGCAGACTCCCGTGAAGCAATCGATCCGCATCAAACAAGAGCAGGTTCCCATGGCTGTAATGCAGACCTATGAAAAAGATTTCAGTGCATTACCAGAAGATGGATATTGGATGGTGTATACTGAGACAACGCAGGAGGGAAGACGCACGGCTACAAAACCAATATGGTATAGCTATCACAAGCGAAGCAAATCAGAACGCATTGAAGTTCGCTTTCTTCCCAACGGTACACTGGAATCAGCAAAAGGTATAGATCGGGATAAGTATAATCTTTCTGACTCTGTACCATCGGACGGTGATAAAAAGAAAGTAGGTACAGACAAATAGTGTAGTATTACTTTTGCTTATTGGTTTAGGTAAAAAAGAAAAGGCTTCATCATTACGATGAAGCCTTTTGCTTTGTATA
>DJFR01000215.1 GCA_002432545.1 Flammeovirgaceae bacterium UBA5867
GAGGGAATATTTCCGGCCAACATTTATTTTCGGAGTTCGTTAATAGATTATTTATTATTGTCTTATGAGTGAGAACAGAAATTCAAGATATCAGATAAGCCTGCCCATTGTATTGTGTCTCGGACTAGCAGCCGGTGTTTTTGTGGGATCGAGTTTCAGCAGCAGAAAAAGCAGTGCTGAAGTAGGCTCTGATGTACAAAAGCTGAGAGAGGTTTTAACAAAAGTGCATGACGAGTATGTGGATACCGTAAACACAAGCAACCTGGTAGATGAAGCGATCCAGGAGATGCTTCACAAACTTGATCCGCATTCGTCCTATATATCTGCACAAGATCGCATTGCCGCGAACGAAGACCTGCGTGGAAATTTTGATGGCATTGGTGTTGAGTTCAATATTTTTCAGGACACGATTGTCGTGGTAACGCCCCTGAGTGGCGGTCCTTCGGAAGCGCTTGGTGTTCAATCAGGCGATAAGATCATTCGTGTTGATGATAAGAACCTGGCTGGTATGGGTGTAACATCGGCCGATGTAATGAAGGCCCTGAAAGGACCAAAAGGTACAGAAGTGAAAGTTACAATTCTGCGCAGAGGTAAAGAGATAGACTATAAAATTGTGCGTGATAAAATTCCTCAGTATTCGGTTGATGTTTCGTATATGGTTGATAACGAAATCGGGTATATAAAAGTAAATCGTTTTGCTGCCACTACGTATGATGAGTTTCACCAGGCCCTCGCTAAACTGAAAGAGCACGGCATGAAGAAACTTATACTTGATCTGCAGGGTAATCCCGGTGGTTATATGAATATAGCGATTGATATGGCTGACGATTTTCTAAAAGCAGGCAAGAAGATTGTTTTCACAAAAGGTAAAGACAGAAAGAATAACTCGGAAGCATTCTCAACCGATCGTGGTTCTTTTGAGCAAGGTGATCTGATTGTTTTGGTAAATGAAGGAAGTGCCTCCGCTTCTGAAATTGTATCGGGAGCTTTACAGGATAATGACCGTGCATTGATTGTTGGTCGCAGAAGTTTTGGCAAAGGGCTTGTACAATCACCGTTCGATCTGAGTGATGGTTCTGAATTACGCTTAACGGTAAGTCGATATTATACTCCGAGTGGCCGCTCTATTCAAAAGCCTTATCAGGATGGTGATGAATATGCACTTGATATTATAAGTCGCTATAATCATGGCGAGTTTTTCCATGCCGACAGTATTAAATTTAACGACTCACTGAAGTATATAACACCAAACGGAAGAACGGTATACGGTGGCGGTGGTATTATGCCCGATTACTTTGTGCCGCTTGATACATCGCTGAACAGTCATTATCTGAACGAACTATATACCTCTACATCCATACAGGAATATACATTCGATTTTGCAGAGCGACATAAAGAGGAACTTGAGAAGAAAGGTTATGAAGATTATCTCAAGAACTTTATGGTAACGGATAAGATGATAAGCGAGCTCATTAAAGTGGGTGAACGCAATAAAGTAAAACCCAACCTGAAAGAACTGAAGGAAAAGAAGGCGCTGTTCCAGGTACACATCAAAGCACAAATTGCGCGCAAGCTCTGGGGCAACGATGGCTTCTACCCGGTGTTTAATGAAACGAATGAGGTATTCAAGCAAGCGGTAAAAATGTTTGATCGCATACCCGAGCTCGACCGCAGAAAAATGTAGATACAAGTTTATAGGTAATACCCTGTCGTTGCAGATGATGTAGCGACAGGGTATTTCTTTTATATAAAGACCGTGTCGCTTAAAAACAAAATCGGTGATGTTTATCTCCTGATAACCTATATTTTTATAGTTGTGTAATCATGGTGATGTTTACATTTCCCCAAAATTCACTACTTATAGCTGCCTATGAAAATCGGATTGATTCGCGAAGGAAAAGTTCCTACTGATAAACGAGTTCCCTTTACACCGTTGCAAGCAGAAGAAATCCAGCTGCGATTTGCTGACATCAAGATGCTTTGCCAGGAGAGTGACATCCGTTGTTTTGATGACGATGAATACAGGGCACATGGCATTGAGGTAAAGAAAGATGTAAGTGAGTGCGATATACTGATGGGTATAAAAGAAGTACCGGTAGATTTACTTATAGAAGGCAAGACCTATTTTTTCTTTTCCCATACTATAAAGAAACAAGCCTATAACCGAAAGCTGCTGCAAGCTGTATTGAAAAAGAAAATACGGCTTATTGATTACGAAGTATTAACCGATCGCCAGGGCAATCGTCTTGTTGCTTTTGGAAGGTACGCTGGTATTGTGGGTGCCTATAACGGTTTGTGGGCNNGTGAACGATTTGAAACTGGAACTGCGGAAAGTAAAGCTACCACCTGTAAAAATAATTTTAACGGGAGCCGGGCGCGTAGGAAAAGGATCTATGGAGACATTGGACAGTGCCGGTATACGAAAAGTAAATCCACATGATTTCCTGTCGCGTACATTTCAGGAGCCGGTATATGTACAGTTAAGCAGTGCCGATTATCATAGCCATAAGGAAGGTCGCACGTTTAACCGTGAAGAATTTCATAAACATCCGGAGCGCTATACTTCGCATTTCAGTGATTTCACAAAAGTAGCCGATATACTCATGGCCGGAGCGTACTGGAATCCCAAAGCTCCTGTATTGTTCACCCGCGAAGAAATGCTTTCACCGGAGTTTCGTATACAGGTTATAGCCGATATAACCTGCGATATCGATGGTTCTATACCAAGTACCAAACGCTCCACTACGATAGCTGATCCATTGTATGATTATGATGCATCAACAGATTCCATTCAACCTATATTTACCAATGAGAAATTTGTTACGGTAATGGCGGTTGATAATCTTCCTTGTGAACTACCTCGAAGTGCTTCCGAAGAATTTGGACAAGACCTGATCAATAAAGTGTTGCCGGTACTGAACAACATCGATGAAGATGACATCATCAAACGGGCGACTATTGCTGAAGACGGAAAGCTTACGACCAAGTACGAATATCTTTCCGACTATGCCTACGGAGAATAGGTATATATTTACTTTTGATATATAGCTGTTTCTATAAAGCCAGCGTAAAACCGTTTTACTCCATTTCTTTGCATGCCTGCATCCATCAGTAATCGCTGCCATGGCGGAAGTATACTTGTTTCAAGTTTGCTTACACTTCGAAAAAAAGCATACATTACCTTCAACAGAAACCGCTGCCAGCGTTTGCCATCGTCTACAAAATCGGTTACAATCCACCGGCCATTCGTCACAACACGGTCCTTTAGTTGCTGAATAATATAGATAAGTTTGTCAGAAGGAAATACATCCAGGAAAAAGTTGGTGATGATTACATCGTATGATCCTTCCGATGGCATTTCAGATTGAAATATAAATTGAATGCGGGATTTATCACTGCTATTCATTCGGTTCTGCGCTTTCTGCAGCATCTTTTGTGAGGCTTCGATATATACCACGGAGCAGGTTTTGTTTACCGCGAATAATTCTTCAATGATCCAGCCCGTGCCACCACCCACAATGAGAACATGCGCACCTTCCGGTATATCCTTTAGAAAGTATTTTTGTGCAGCAACAATACTCTTTCCATACACCATGCGCGACAGCAGATCGTATACCGGTGCTATCACATCAAAGCTCATCCGTGTACAAGTAAAAGGTATAGAAGCGGAATCATGAATACAAAATCTCCCAGGAGACGAAAGCGGTCGTGCGCAGAAAAATAGCGATGGTATATAAAGGTGATTAGCAGTAAAGCATTCATCAATAAAATAACCAGTCCGGCAGATGATAATGATATACCGGTAAGCGCCAATACCAGCAAAAACAAAACAACAATAACTATTCTGCTGGTTCGTTCGCCTAATACAGTTACAAATGATATATTCCCGTCACGAAGATCTTTTGCATGATCGAACCACGAAAACAAAATGAGGTTGATCAATGCTGTTATCATAAAACTTATAATAATCAGCCAGGGCCATTCACGCGGGGGTTGCTGTGTTATTGAGATCGATGGAAGCAGCACTCCGATAGTATATACGATCGCTATAAAAATTTCCTTCATAAACTTCAGGTAGCGGTTAATCAGAAAATATATACTTACCGTAGCTGCCACATATAAACCGGCTATTAATACGCGATGCCGTATAAACAGTATAATTATACCATTGATGATTATAGTAACGAATAACGTTACCAGTAATACTTTAAAGTTCTGCTGATGAAACCGGTGGCGTGCTGTGGCTGCGGGTAACTTAATCTTTAAGGCATCGAGTAAATGATCCGCAGTATAAATGATCCATACGGAAAGTCCCAAAGCAATTAATCCATACGAAAGTATATGTACCTGTAAAATGCGGGCGAAGAAAAGCGCGGAGCACACAGCACCCAAAGCAACATCGATGCTTAATAGATTTAACAGTCTGTATACCTTTACCAGGTTTCGCATGTAATCCGGTCGCTAAAACTCGGTGAAATAAAAAAGTCCTCCGATTTCTCAGAGGACTTCAATGATACGAAGAATATTTTTAAGCTGACTTCAAAGCTTCTGCACCACCCACGATCTCGAGGATCTCTTTGGTAATGGCGGCCTGACGTGTACGGTTGTACGACAGACGAAGTTGTTTGAGAAGTTCACCTGCGTTCTCAGTTGCTTTATCCATAGCGGTCATACGGGCACCGTTCTCAGCCGCGCTGGAATCCAGCAATGCCTTGAAGAATTGTACCTTCAGCGACTTTGGAATAAGACCTGTAATGATCTCTTCCTGGTTAGGAAGATAGATATAGTCTATCTGGTTCGCGTTACTTTCGGTAGTTTGTGCCGGCACGATTGGCAACAACTGTTCAGCGCGAAGAATCTGCGTTGCTACGTTTTTGAACTCGTTATATACCAGTTCAACCTTGTCATACTTACCAGTCTTAAACGCTTCAATAACATATTCCATCGCGTTGGATACATTCTCGAATGTAAGATTGCTATAGAGTGTAGCGTAGTCTATAACGGTAGGGAATTTTCTCTTTGTAAAGAACTCCGTTGCCTTTCTACCTACCGGAAGAATGGTGACATTTCCCTTCGCATGCTGTGCGCTATATTTCTCATCAATCAGGCGAAGCACACCTTTGATAACTGTTGTGTTGAATGATCCACAAAGACCACGATCAGAACTGATCGCTACGATCAATACTTTTTTCTCTTCACGCACCGCGCTATACCAGCTCTCATCATCTGTATTGCTTTGTGCTGCAGATAAATTTTTGAGTATGGTATTCAGCTTCTGCGCGAATGGGCGTATCTGCGTAATTCTATCCTGCGATCTGCGCAGCTTGGCAGCCGCCACCATTTTCATGGCTTTGGTTATCTGCTGCGTAGACATTACGGATGTTATCCGGTTCTTTACTTCTTTTAAGCTAGGCATACTTTTATGTGCGTATGTGTTGAGGTATTGATGTGTTTAGGTTAACGGCACCAAAACCTTTTGCTATGCTGCGTACTTGCTTGACAGATCTATTGCTACTTTCTTAATCGTATCAACATCTGCATCTTCAAATTTACCGGCACGCAGGTTATCAAGAACACTGCGATAATTAGCGCGCAGTAATTCAACGAAATCTCTTTCGAACTGCTTCACTTTACCAACCGGTACTTTATCCATGAAACCACGCGTTGAAGCGGTGATGATTGCTACCTGCTCTTCTACCGGAACCGGAGCATACTGNNAAAGCTTCAAGTTCGCGGAACTGTGCCTGATCAAGTTTCAACGTACCGGCAACTTTCTTCATGGATTTGATCTGTGCAGAACCACCCACGCGTGATACCGATATACCTACGTTGATCGCAGGACGAATACCTGAGTTGAACAAGTTTGTTTCAAGGAATATCTGACCATCGGTGATCGAGATCACGTTAGTCGGGATATAGGCTGATACGTCACCAGCTTGTGTTTCAATGATCGGAAGTGCTGTTAATGAACCACCACCTTTTACCAAATGCTTGATAGAAGCAGGAAGATCGTTCATGTTCTTGGCGATAGCATCGTTATTGATAACTTTCGCAGCTCTCTCTAACAGACGAGAGTGAAGATAGAATACATCACCAGGATAAGCTTCACGTCCCGGAGGTCTTCTCAACAGCAGTGATACTTCGCGGTACGCAACAGCTTGCTTAGACAAATCGTCATAAACAACCAGTGCAGGGCGACCAGTATCACGGAAAAACTCACCGATAGCAGCACCTGTGAAAGGAGCGAAGAACTGCATGGGAGCAGGATCAGAAGCTGATGCTGATACAATTACAGTATATGGAAGTGCACCGGCTTTTTCAAGCGCAGCCGCAACACTCGCCACGGTAGAAGCTTTCTGACCGATCGCTACATATATACAATATACAGGTTGACCCTTTTCGTAAAATTCTTTTTGGTTGATGATTGTATCAAGTGCCACAGCTGTTTTACCAGTCTGGCGGTCACCGATAATCAACTCACGCTGACCACGACCGATTGGAATCATCGCATCGATTGCTTTGATACCTGTTTGCAACGGCTCATTTACCGGCTGACGGAAAATTACACCAGGAGCTTTACGTTCCAGTGGCATTTCATACAAGTCACCTTTCAGAGGACCTCTTCCATCTACAGGCTGACCCAACGTATCCACTACACGCCCAAGCATACCATCACCAACCTTTACAGAGGCGATTTTACCAGTACGTTTTACAGTATCGCCTTCGCGTATACCTTTTGATTCACCAAGCAATACGGCACCTACGTTATCTTCTTCCAGGTTC